>JASLGJ010000391.1 GCA_030150085.1 Candidatus Elarobacter sp.
CGGCGCGCAGCGCGTCGGCCGCGCGCCGGGCGGTGTCGCCGCCGCCGCCCAGCAGGTAGAGGGAGACGTCGCCGATCTCGGCCGAGCGCGCGGCCAGCGCGTCGACCAGCTCCACCCCGGTGACCCGCTCGCGCAACGGGCCGCCGCGCGCGCGCGAGGCCAGCAGCAGGCCGATCGTGTCGCAGGTGACCAGCGCCGCGCCGTTGATCGTGCGGCGGAACGCGGGGTCGCGCCGGGCCGCCATCACCATCTCGACCCCCAGCGTCACGACCAGCGCCGGCGCGGAGCCGTTCGCCAGCCCGGCGATGGTGCTGACGGCCTCGTGCAGGCCGAGCGCGTCGACCCGGCAGCCGAGAACGTCGAACGACGCCGCCACTACGGCCGGTAAGGCGCGATCAGCGGCTCGAGCGCCGCGGCCAGCGCGTCGGGCATGGCGCCCAGCGGCGAGCGGCACGCCCCGGCCTTGAAGCCGTAGCGGCCCATCGCCCACTTCACCGGGATCGGGCTGGTCGTCGCGAACAGCGCCGCGATCAGCGGGGCCAGGTCACGGTGCGCGCGCGCCGCCGTGTCGACGTCGCCGCCGTCGAAGGCCTCGGCCAGCGCCTTGAGCTCGCGCCCGACCAGGTGCCCCGCGACCGAGATCAGGCCGTACCCGCCCACCGCCAGCGAGGGCAGGAACATGTAGTCGTCGCCGCTCCAGAAGGTCACGTCGTCGCGCGTGCGCAGGCGCAGGATCTCGGTGAACTGGTTGACGTCGCCGGTGGACTCCTTGATGCCCGCGATGTTGGGGTGGCGGCGGGTCAGCTCGGTGAAGGTCGCGGGCAGCATGTTGGCGCCCGTGCGGCCGGGGATGTTGTAGACGACGATCGGCAGCGTCGTGGCCTCGGCGATCGCGCCGAAGTGCAGCAGCATGCCGTCCTGGGTGGGCTTGTTGTAGTACGGCACCACCGCCAGGATGCCGTCGGCCCCACACTGCTCGGCCTGCTTGGTGAGCTCGACCGAGTGGTGGGTGTTGTTGCCGCCGGTGCCCGCGATCACCGTCCCGCCCGCGCCCAGCCCCTCCTTGATCGCGCGGAAGAGCGCCAGCTTCTCGTCGGTCTCGAGCGCGGGCGACTCGCCGGTCGTGCCGCTGACGACGACGCCGTCGTTGCCGCGCTCGCACAGGAAGCGCGCGATCCGCACCGCCTCGCCGACGTCGACCGCGCCGCGCGCGTCGAACGGGGTGATCATCGCGGTCAGCAGCCGCCCCAGAGCTTTCATCGCACCACCGTGTCGCGGCCCAGGCCGAAGGTATCGTGGAGGGCCTGCTCGGCCGCGACCGCCTGCTCGGCCCCGACCAGGACCGAGACGGTGATGTTGGAGTCGGTCGAGTGGATGATCTCGACCCCGGCTTCGGTGACGGTCTTCACGATCCGGTACATGACGCCGGAAGCGCCGCGCATCCCTGCGCCGACGATCGAGAGCTTGGCGCAGTGGGGACGCATCCGCAACGCCAAGTTCAGGTCGGCCAGGGCCGCCCGCACCGCGTCGGCCAGCTCGTCGTCGACGATGAAGAACACCCCCGCGTCGTTGACGTTGACCATGTCGATCGAGATGCCGCGCTCGGCGATCCGGGCCAGCACGTCGCGGTCGACGTCGGAGCGCTCCAGGTCGTCGGTGAGGCCCTGGATGATGCGGCAGAAGGTCACGTCGCGGATGACCGCGATCCCGGTCACCGGCCGCTCGGCGGAGACCTCGGCGGTGTCGTCGATCAGCGTCCCGACGTTGCTGCGCAGGCCCTTGACCGCGTACGGCGTGCTCGTCGCGTGGGCGAGCTGGGCCGCCTTGTGGTGCATCACCTTGGCCCCGTTCGCGGCCAGCTCGACCATCTCGGCCTGGGTGACGCGCTCGAGCGCGTGCGCGCCCGCGACCCGGCGCGGGTCGCCCGTCATCACGCCCGAGACGTCGGTGTAGATCTCCACCGCCGCCCCGCCCAGCGCGTCGCCCAGCGCGATCGCGGTCAGGTCGCTTCCGCCTCGCCCCAGGGTCGTCGTGGCGCGCTCGCGCGTGCCGCCCTGGAAACCGGTCACCACCGGGATGATCCCGCGCTCCAGCAGCGCGCGCAGCGGGGCCGGGTCGATCTCGACGATCTCGGCGTCGCCGTAGCGCTCGTCGGTCGTGATGCCGGCCTGCAGCCCGGTCACGGCCTGCGCCGGCGCGCCCAGCGAGCAGAGCAGCTCGGCGAACACGGCGCTGGCGATCATCTCGCCGCAGGCCAGCAGCAGGTCGCGGTTGGGCCCGCTGCGCACCGGGCCGAGCAGCTCGGCCAGGGTGTCGGTCGCGTACGGCTCGGGCGCGCGCCCGAGCGCCGAGCAGACCACCACCGGGCGCTGCCCGCGCCGCAGCACGTCGAGCACCCGCGAGGCCGCGATCTCGCGCAGCTCCGCGCTCGACAGCGACGACCCGCCGAACTTGAGCACGACGACCTCGCTCAAGCGTGCGCCTCCGCGAAGCGGCCCTGCGCGATCAGCAGCTCGAGGATCTGCACGGCGTTGGTGGCGGCGCCCTTGCGGAGCTGGTCGCCGACGGCCCAGAGCTGGAAGTGCCGCCCGGTCGGGTCGCCGGACTCCGGGCGCAGGCGCGCGACGTGGACCAGGTCGGTGTCCTCGACGTCGCGCGGGGTGACGATGCCGCGCTCGTGCAGCTCCACCCCGGGCGCGCCGCGCAGCGCGTCGCGCAGCGCGCTCGCGTCGGTGGGGACGGCGGTCTCGAAGAACACCGCCTCGCTGTGCGCGCGCCGGACCGGGACGCGCACCGTCGTCGCGGCCACGACCAGGTCGGAGCGGCCGAGCATCTTGCGCGTCTCGGCGGCGACCTTCTGCTCCTCGCCGGTGTCGCCGTCGCCGTCGAAGCTGCCGACCTGCGGCACCACGTTGCGGTGGATCGGCGCGGCGAAGGTGCCGTCGGGCGCGCCGCCGTTCTCCTCGCCCGCCAGCGCGTCGAGCCCGGCCCGGCCCGCGCCGCTGACGGCCTGGTACGTCGCGACCCGCACCGCGCGCAGGCCGACCGCGCGCTCGATCGGGGCCAGCGCCACGGTCAGCACGATCGCGGTGCAGTTGGCCACCGGGAAGATGCGGTGCGAGGGCTCGATCGCGCCCGGGTTCACCTCGGGCACGACCAGCGGCACGCCTTCGCTCAGCCGGAAGGTGGAGGAGTTGTCGATCACCAGCGTGCCGGCGTCGGCGAGCGCTTGCGCCAGCTCGGCGCTGGCGTCGTCGCTGGAGGCGAAGAACGCCACCGCGGGCCGGTCGGCCAGCAGCCGCTCGCGCGAGGCGGCGGCGACCGGCAGGCTCGCGCCGCGGAACGTCACCGCGTCGGCCCGCTCGCGCGAGGCGTACGCCAGCAGCGCGTCGACCGGCACCGCGCGCTCCTCGAGCACGCGCAGGATCTGCGTCCCGACCACCCCGGTCGCTCCGACGACCGCTACGCGCACGGGCCTCTCATGCCGAGAGCAGTTCGTCGACCAGCTCGTCGAGTCCGATCACCAAGCCGCGCTTAACGCGAACTGTGCGCACGGCCGCCACGATGCCGGCTCCGAACGACTCGCGGGCCAGCGAGTCGTGGCGCAGGGTCAGCGTCTCGCCGGTGCCGCCGAAGATCGTCTCCTGGTGGGCCACCAGCCCGGGCAGCCGCACGCTGTGGATCGGCGGCAGCGGCGCGCCCGTCTCGTGGATCCGGCGCGCGGTCAGCTTGGCGGTGCCGCTGGGGGCGTCGCGCTTGGCGTCGTGGTGCAGCTCGACGATCTCGGCCCGCGGGAACACCCGCGCGGCCTGGGCCGCGAAGCGCCTCATCAGCACCGCGCCCAGCGAGAAGTTCGGCACCAGCATGGCCGGCACGCCCGCTTCGTCGCAGCGGTCGGAGAGCACCAGCACGTCCTCGTCGGTCCAGCCGGTCGCGCCGATCACCGGCGGAACGCCCGCGTCGAGCGCGGCCCGCGCCACGTCGAGCGTGACCGGGTAGACCGTGCAGTCGACGACGACGTCGAGCCCGCGCGCGGTGAAGGCGTCGAGGTCGTCGTCGGTTTCGACCGCGCCGATCCGTTCGCCGGCACGGCGCGCGAACGCCGCGGCGACGTGCATGTCGTCCGCCGCGTCGATCGCCGCACAGGCAACGCGGCCGAGGCGCCCGAGCGCGCCGGCCACCCCGACGCGCAGTGTGCTCACGGCGCTACTCGGGGACGACCTTCTCGAGCGGGGCGTATTTGAGCATGACCATCTTCTGGCCGACGTTGGGGAAGTTGATCGAGAGCAGCCCGTCGCCGCCCGCGCCGACCACTTCCACCACGGTCCCCTCGCCCCACTTGGGATGGCGCACGCGGTCGCCCGCGTTCAGGTCCATGCCGACGCCCGCGCCGGCGTTCTCGTGGATCGAGACCTCGCGCCAGCGCCCGCCGCCCGGACGCGGCCCGATGCCGATCCCGCCGATCACCTCGACCGAGGGCATCTCCTCGATGAAGCGCGACTTGGGGTGCGAGAACGTGTTGCCGAACAGCGTCCGTCGGGCGGCGAAGCTCAGGTAGAGGCGGTCCATCGCGCGGGTCACGCCGACGTAGGCCAGCCGGCGCTCCTCCTCGAGTTCGGTCATGTCGGTCAGCGCGCGGGTGTGCGGGAAGACGCCCTCCTCCAAACCGGTGAGGAAGACGACCGGGAACTCGAGTCCCTTGGCGGCGTGCATCGTCATCAGGGTGACGAACGACGACTCGGGGTCGAGCGTGTCGATGTCGCTGATGAGCGCGATCTGGGCCAGGAAGTCGTCGATCGTGTTGCCGGTCTCGGGGTTGGCCTCGAACTCGCGCGCCACCCCGATCAGCTCTTGCAGGTTCTCGACCCGGGCCTTGCCGTCGGGCGTCTCGTCGGCCTGCAGCTCCCGCAGGTAGCCCGACTCCTCCATGACGGCGATGAGCAGCTCGGAGACGCTGAAGCTCTGCG
>JASLGJ010000426.1 GCA_030150085.1 Candidatus Elarobacter sp.
GTCGTGCTCGGGGCGGAGAACTACTCGGGCTCGCTGTGGTTCGACGGCAACGAGGGCATCGGTCTGGGGATCCTGCAGCTGCAGAGCGGCAACGCGCTGGCGGTGTCGCGCCAGGTGCGCGCGACGATGGACCGGCTGGCCCAGAAGTTCCCCCCCGGCGTCACCTACAAGGTCGCCTTCGACACCAGCGAGTTCGTCCAGGAATCGATCAAGGAGGTCGTGATCACGCTGCTGATCGCGATCGGCCTGGTCGTGCTGGTCATCTTCCTGTTCCTGCAGAACTGGCGCACGACCCTGATCCCGGCCCTGACGATCCCGGTCTCGCTGATCGGCACCTTCTTCCTGATGAAGGTGCTGGGCTTCTCGATCAACACCCTGACCCTGTTCGGGCTGACGCTCGCGACCGGGCTGGTCGTCGACGACGCGATCGTCGTCATCGAGAACATCGCGCGCTTCATCCAGGAGAAGGGCATGCCCGCGATGGAGGGCGCGCGCGAGGCGATGCGCGAGATCACCGGCGCGGTGCTGGCCTCGTCGCTGGTGCTGCTCGCGGTCTTCGTCCCGGTCGCGTTCTTCCCCGGGACGACGGGCCAGCTCTACAAGCAGTTCGCGCTCACGATCGCCTGCTCGATCACGATCTCGCTGTTCTGCGCGCTGACCCTGACCCCGGTGCTGTCCTCGCTGCTGCTGGGCAAGCGGGCCGAGCGCGAGAGCCGCTTCTTCCGGCCGGTCAACGGCGCCATCAACGCGACGCGGCGCGGCTACCACCGCGCGCTGCCCTGGGTGATGCGCCGGCGCGGGCTCGCGCTGGGGGTGTTCGCGGTCCTGCTCGCCGTGACGGGCTGGCTGTACACCTCCACCCCGACCGCGTTCATCCCCGACGAGGACCAGGGCTTCGCGATCGCGAGCGTCCAGCTCCCCGAGGGCACCTCGCTCGACACCACGCACCAGATCCAGCGCGAGGTCGAGGACATTCTGCGCGCGCAGCCCGAGATCTCCGACGTCTTCGACGTGGCGGGCTTCAGCTTCACCGGCTCGGGCTCGAACAAGGTCACCATGTTCATGCGCCTGCGGCCGTGGGGCGAGCGCCCGGGCGGCGAGCACGTCCTCTCGGCGGTGGTCGCGCGGATCAACTACCGTTTCTTCACCGACTTCAAGGTGCGCCACCCGCTGGCGTTCGCGGCGGCGTTCCAGCCGCCGTCGGTGCCCGGCCTGGGCTTCCAGGGCGGCTTCACCTACGAGCTGGAGGACCGCGCGAACCAGGGCCTCCCGGCGCTGGCTGCCGCCTCGGGCGCGCTGATCGGCCCGGCCTACGCTCCCAACGCGCCGGTCGCGCAGGTCTACACGACCTTCCGCATGGACAAGCCCACCATCCTGACCGACGTCGACCGCGACAAGGCCTCGCAGCTGGGCGTCGCGCTGCCCTCGCTGTTCGACACCATGCAGGTGTACCTGGGCTCGGTCTACGTCAACGACTTCGACCTCAACGGCAAGTCGTACCGGGTGTACGTGCAGGCCGACACGCCGTACCGCTCGCGCGTCGCCGACCTGGACAAGATCTACGTCCGCAGCGGGAACCCGCTGGTCGTCAACAACCAGCTCGTGACCCCGCCCGCGATTCCGCTCACGGCGCTGGTGAACATCAAGGAGACGACCGCGCCGCCGAACATCACCCACTTCAACCTCTACCGCTCGATCGAGATCAGCGGCGGGCCCAAGGCCGGGCACGGCTCGGGCGAGGCGCTGGCCTTCATGGACGGCCTCGCGCAGCACCTCCCGGCCGGCTTCGCGACGGAGTGGAGCGGCATCTCGCGCGAGCAGATCGAGGGCGGCGCGCAGGCGGCGATCATCTTCGCGCTGGGCATCGTGTTCGTGTTCTTCGTGCTCTCGGCGCAGTACGAGTCGTTCGCCGACCCGCTGATCATCCTGCTCGCCGTGCCGCTCGCGCTGCTCGGCGCGATCGGGAGCCTGCTCGTGCGCCACTTCTTCTCGGACGTGTTCGCGCAGGTCGGCTACGTGATGCTGATCGGGCTGGCCTCGAAGAACGCGATTCTGATCGTCGAGTTCGCCAACCAGCAGCGCGAGGAGGGCGCCGACGCGGTCACCGCGGTCGTCCGCGCGGCCGAGACCCGGCTGCGGCCGATCCTCATGACCTCGATCGCGTTCGTCCTGGGCGTCACGCCGCTGGTCTTCGCGACCGGCGCGGGCTCGGGCGCGCGCACCTCGCTGGGCACGGCGGTGTTCGGCGGGATGATCCTCTCGACGGTCCTGAACCTGTTCATCACCCCGGTGCTGTACGTGTTCATCGCCGGGCTCGAAGACCGCCTGGGCATGGGCCGCGGCCGCCACGGCGCGCCGCCGCCCGCGGGCGACGGCCTCGTGCCGCCGCACCCGGCGGCGCCGCAGCCGACCCCGCTGCGGACGGTCTAGGCTAGACCAGCTCCGGCTCGCGCTCGCTCGCGCGGTACGCCTCGTGGGCGTACTGCGCGAGCATGCGCTGGGCGTTGAAGTACGAGCCGTTGAGCGCGATGGCGGAGCGCATCACGCTCAGGTAGGCGTCGCGCCGCTCGGCGTAGAGCGGCACGATCGTCTCCTCGAGCAGGCGGTAGAGCGCGTCGGCGGTCGCGCCGTCGTTGGTGCCGGTGACGTCGTCGACCGACCAGCCGGTGACGCCCTCGAACGCGCCCTCGATCCACCAGCCGTCGAGCACGCTCAGGCTGGGCACGCCGTTGACGGCGGCCTTCATGCCGCTCGTGCCCGAGGCTTCGAGCGGCGGGCGCGGGGTGTTCAGCCACAGGTCGACCCCGCCGGTGATCAGCCCGCCCCACGTCATGTCGTAGTTCTCTACGAACACCACCCGCACGCTCTCGCCCAGCGCGCTCGCCGCGGCGCAGATGCGCTCGATCGCGGCCTTGCCGTCGTAGTCGCGCGGGTGGGCCTTGCCGGCGAACACCAGCTGCAGGCCGCCGCCGCGCTGGGCCACCGCCTGCAGGCGCGCGAAGTCGCTCAGGATCAGGTCGACCCGCTTGTAGGCCGTCGCCCGGCGCGCGATGCCGATGGTGAAGAGCTGCGGGTCGAGCCGCACCCCGGTGGTCGCGGCGATCCGCTCGACCATGGTCTCCTTGGCCTGGGCGTGGGCGGCGCGCAGCTCGTGCAGCGGGATGCCGACGGCCTGGCGCAGGGCGGCGTTGTCGCGCCGCCAGGCCGGCAGGCGGTGGTCGAGCAGCGCGGCCAGCGGCGGCGCGGCCCAGGTCGCGGCGTGGACGCCGTTGGTGATCGAGGCGATCTCGTGGTCGGGGAACATCGCCCGCGAGACCTCGCCGTGGCGCATCGCGACGGCGTTGGCGTAGCGCGAGCCGCGCAGCGCCAGGACGGTCATGTTGAGCGTGCCGTCGCGGTCGAACAGGCCGTGCGCGCGCAGGGCCTCGGCGCGGTCCTGGCCCAGCACCCAGGCCACCAGGTCGGGCTCGAAGCGGTCGTGGCCGGCCGGGACGGGGGTGTGGGTGGTGAACACGCAGCGCTCGCGGGCCCGCTCGAGGCTTCCCTCGCGCTCGAGCAGGGCCAGCACCAGCAGGGCCGAGTGGCCCTCGTTCATGTGGTAGGTGGTCAGCCCGGCCTCTCCCAACGCGGCCAGCAGCTCGACCCCGCTCAGGCCCAGCAGCGCCTCCTGCTCGAGCCGGTAGCGGGCGTCGCCGCCGTACAGGCGCAGGGTCAGCGCGCGGGCGTCCTCGTCGTTGCCCTCGACGTCGGTGTCGAGGAAGTAGACCGGCACGGTCGCGCCGCCGACCCCCTGGGCGTCGTAGCGCCAGGCCCGCACCCGCACCTCGCGCCCGCTGAGCCGCACGCAGACGTGCGGCTCGAGCGCGGTCAGGACCGTCTCGGGCTGCCAGATCTGCGGGCCCTCGTACTGCCGCCCGTCGTCGAGGTACTGGCGGAAGTAGCCCTCGCGGTAGAGCAAGGTCACCCCGGCCATCGGGTAGCCGGCGTCGGCGGCGGCCCGGATCACGTCCCCGGCCAGCACGCCCAGACCCCCGCTGTAGGTCGGGATCCCGGCCCCGACCGCGATCTCCATCGAGAAGTAGGCGACTTCAGCCTTGCTCATCGCCCTAGTATTCGGCGCCGGGCTCCAAATACGCTAGGGGCCGTGCTCACCCTCGGGCAGGGCGGTAAGCCTCGACCCAGGCCGCGGTGGTGTAGAGCCGGCCCTCGCGCCGGACGACCCGCAGCCGGCCCCGCTGGGCCGCCTTGTAGAGAGCGTCGGCCGAGCCCTCGGGCGTGAACGCGGCCAGCGGGCGCAGCTCGGGCGGCGCTTCGGCCGCGTCGCGCAAGCGCTCCAGCCCGCGGATCAGGGCCCGCCGCACGACCGCCTCCAGCGGCCCGACCTCGCGCGCGCTGGCCGCCCGCAGCGCCTCGGCATAGAGCC
>JASLGJ010000470.1 GCA_030150085.1 Candidatus Elarobacter sp.
TGGATCCGACCCAAGGCGAGAGCGCGGCCGACTTCCTGGCGACCGCCGACGAACGGACGATCGCGGACGTGATCTACGAGCTCGGCGAGGAGCGCAAGTCCAGAAAGATCGCGCGCTCGATGGTCGCGCTGCGCAACGCCGGCACGCCGGTGCGCGACACGCTCGACCTGGCCAACGTCGTGGCGCGCGCCGTCGGGCGGCCCGGCCACCAAAAGATCCACCCCGCGACGCGCACCTTCCAGGCGCTGCGCATCGCCGTCAACGACGAGCTGGCCGCGCTGCGCGCCGGGCTCGACGCCGCGCTTTCCCGCACCACGATCGGCGGACGGGTCGCCGCGATCAGCTTCCACTCGCTCGAGGACCGCATCGTGAAGCACACGTTCAAGGACGACCCGCGCGCCCGCGCCGTGACCCGCAAGCCGATCCTGCCGAGCGCCGAGGAGGTCGCGGCCAACCCGCGCGCGCGCAGTGCCAAGCTGCGCGCCGCCGAGCGGGTCGCTCCCGCCGCCGGGCGCGGCGCGGAGGCCTGACGTGCTGGCCCAGCCGCAGCCCCAGCCCCACCTCCAGCCGCGCATCGTTCCCTCGCCCTACGTCACCCGCAAGCGGGTTCGGCGCGCGCGCCGCAACCGCCGCCGCCTGCACCGCCCGGTGGCCTTCGTGTTCACCCTGGTGTGCGCGATCCTCGTCCCGCTGCTGGGTTACGTCACGCTGACCGCCAACCTGACCTCGCTCAACTACGCGCTGGCCCGCGAGACCCACGAGAAGACCGCCCTGGTCGAGGAGACGCAGCGCCTGGACGACCGGATCGTCCAGCTCAGCTCGGCCGAGCGCCTGGCCAACCTCGCGGTGAAGCTGAAGATGCACGACCCGCACGTCTACGCGGTGGTCCGCGTCCCCGAGGTCACGCCGCCCCAGCCGCGCCCGACCGGGTTCGCGCTGCTGGGGTCCTGGTTCAGTCAGAGCGCGACCCGCTGATGGCGGCGCGGGCGTTCGCGCGGGTGGCGCCGGCGCGAGCGAAGGTCGCGCTGGTGGCGATGGTCGCGCTGGCGGGCGCGCTCGCCGTGCGGCTGGGCGACGTGCAGGTGCACCAGGGCCCCCGGCTGGCCCGGCTCGCGCTGGCCCAGCACGACGAGACGGTCGAGTCGTTCGCCAAGCGCGGTGCGATCCTCGACCGCGAGGGCGGCGTGCTGGTGCGCTCCTTGCCGTCGGAGTCGATCTTCGCCGTCCCGACCGACGTCGCCGACCCCCATGCCGCGGCGCTCGAGCTGGCCCCGGTCCTCCACCAGCCGCCCGCGCGGCTGGAGACCGCGCTGAGCGGGAAGCTGCAGTTCCGCTGGCTGGCGCGCAAGGTCGGCCACGACGAGGCCGAGCGGGTCCGCGCCCTGGGCCTGGTCGGGATCGAGACCAAGCCCGAGGAGACCGGGCTGCGCTTCGTGGCCTCGGGCCGCCTGGCGTCGACCGTCGTCGGCTTCACCGGCACCGACGAGAACGGCTTGGCCGGGCTGGAGTACGGCTTCGACTCGCTGCTGCACGGCAAGACCGGGCGGATGCGGATCGAGACCGACAACTTCGGCCACTCGATCCCCTTCGGGCAGACCCAGATCGTCGAGCGCGCCGTGCCCGGGCGGACCGTGGTGACGACCCTCGATCCCTACCTGCAGTTCGAGACCGAGCGCCTGCTGCGGGCCAGCGCCAAGCAGTGGCACGCCCGCAGCGCGACCGCGATCGTGATGGACCCCTGGAGCGGCGAGCTGCTGGCGGTCGCCAACGTGCCCGACTTCGACCCGGCCCGCTTCGGCGCGTTCGGCCCCGACGCGTGGCGCGACCGGGCGATCGAGGACGCCTACGAGCCGGGCTCGACCTTCAAGCTGATCACCGCCGCGGCCGCGCTGGAGAAGGGCATGAGCCCCGAGGCGCGCTTCCCGGCCCGCGACGCGCTCGAGGTGGGCGGGCGGGTGATCCACAACGCCGAGGACGGCCTGATGGCCAACGACCTCGGCCCGACCGAGTCGATCGAGCAGATCATCGCGCTCTCGCACAACGTCGGCGCGGCGGAGCTGGGGATGGCGACCGGGACCAAGGCGATGTACCGCACCATCCACGCCTTCGGCTTCGGGGAGCCGACCCGGATCGAACTGCCGGGCGAGAACCCCGGCCTGCTGATCGATCCCAAGGACTTCAGCGGCTCGTCGCTGCCCACGATCGCGTTCGGGCACAGCATCTCAGTGACGCCGCTGCAGCTCGTCCGCGCGTACGCCGCGATCGCGAACGGCGGGGTGCTGCTGCGCCCGCGCATCGTGCACGCGCTCGAGGACGCGAACGGCGACCCGATCTACCGCTACCCGCCCGAGATCGAGCGGCGCGCGATCTCGGCCCGCACCGCGGCCACCCTGCGGCGCTACCTGCGCGCCGTCGTGCTGCACGGCACGGCCAAGGGCAAGGCCGAGATCCCCGGCTACACCACCGCCGGCAAGACCGGCACCGCGCAAGTGGTCGAGAACGGGCGCTACGAACCGGGCGCGTACGTCGCCTCGTTCATCGGCATGGTGCCGGCCGAACGCCCCAAGTACGTCATCCTGGTCAAGGTCGAGCGGCCCCACGGCTCGATCTACGGCTCGGCCGTGGCCGCGCCGGTGTTCGCCGCGCTGGCCCGGGCGGCGATGCTGCACGCCGGGTTCATGCCCGAGCTGACGCCTCGCTTGGTCCGCCGCGCGCCCGCCGCGAAGGGGGCGCGCTGATGAGAGAGACCTCGCGGCTCGTGGCGGCCCTCCCGGGCGCACGCGTCATCGGGTCGCTTCCGCCGGCCGTCGACGCGATCGCGAGCGACTCGCGCAAGGTCGAGCCCGGGACGCTGTTCGTCGCGCTGCGCGGCGAGCGCGACGACGGCCACGCCTTCGTGCGCCACGCCTTCGCGCGCGGCGCGGCGGCGGTCGTGGTCGAGCGCGAGGTCGACTTCGAGGGGCCGCAGATCCTCGTCGCGGACACGCGCGCGGCGGCCTCGAAGCTGGCCGCGGCGTTCTACGACTACCCCGCGCGCGACCTGATCGTGGCCGGCGTGACCGGCACCAACGGCAAGACCACGACGACCCACCTGGTGCGCGCGGCGCTCGACGCGGCCGGCGTGCCGTGCGCGGTGATCGGCACGCTGGGCGGCGCCTTCGGCGAGCGGCGCTGGCCGCTGGCCAACACCACCCCGCTGGCGCTGGAGCTGCAGGCCCTGCTGGCCGCGCAGCGCGACGCCGGCGCCAAGGCGGTCGCGATGGAAGTCTCGTCGCACGCGCTGGCGCTGGGGCGGGTCGAGGACATCGCCTTCGACGTCGCGGCGCTGACCAACATCACCCGCGACCACCTCGACTTCCACGGCACGATGGAGCGCTACGTGGCGGCCAAGCGGCACCTCTTCGCGCTCGCCCCACTGCAGGTGCTCAACGTCGACGACCCGTCCGGCGCGGCCTTCGCGGCCGAGCTGTCGGGCGCGCTCACCTACGCCATCGACGCTCCGGCCGCGCTGCGCGCGACGAACGTGCGGCTCGACGGCGACGGCTCGCGCTTCAATGTCGGCGAGGCCGAGTTCGCGATCAACCTGCCGGGGCGCTTCAACGTGCGCAACGCGCTCGCCGCGCTGGGCGTCGCGACCCGGGTCGGGGCCTCGTACGCCGACGTGCGGCGCGGCTTCGCCGCGATGCGCGCCGTGCCGGGCCGGATGGAGCGCATCGGCGCCTTCGGAATCGACGCCATCGTGGACTACGCGCACACCCCCGACGCGCTCGAGAACGTGCTGCGCGCGGTGCGCGAGACGGCCAAGCGGCGCCTGATCGTGGTGTTCGGCTGCGGCGGCGACCGCGATCCGGGCAAGCGCGAGGAGATGGGCGCGATCGCCAAGCGCCTGGCGGACCGGGTGATCGTGACCTCCGACAACCCGCGCGGCGAGGACCCGCTGGCGATCGCGCACGCCGTCGCGAACGGCTTCGGGGTCGAGATCGAGCTCGACCGGCGCAGCGCGATCCGGCGCGCGATCGACGAGGCCCAGCCGGGCGACGTCGTCGTGGTCGCCGGCAAGGGCCACGAGGCCTACCAGATCGTGGGCGGCGTGACGCACCCCTTCGACGACCGCGACGAGGTCCGCCAAGCCTTCGCCAAGCGCGCGGAGACCGTGCGGCGATGAAATTGCCGCTGCGCGAGGCGGTCGCCGCGACGAAGGCGCGCGCGGTGAACGAGGCGGGCCTGCCCGCGGCGCTGCTGGTGCAGACCGACACGCGGGCGATCGAGCGCGGGGCGGCGTTTCTGGCCCTGCGCGGCGAGCGCTTCGACGGGCACGCCTACGTCGAGGAGGCGTTCGCGCGCGGCGCGGCCTGCGCGATCGTCGACGACGCGGCGGCGCTGCCGCCCGGGCGGGCGGGGCTGGTCGTGCCCGACACGCTGCAGGCCTACCTCGACCTGGCCGGGGTGGCGCGGGCGCGCCTGCGCGAACCCGTGGTCGGGATCACCGGCAGCACCGGCAAGACCACCACCAAGCAGTTCCTGCTCGGGCTGCTGCGCGCGGCGGGCGTTCCGGCCGCGGCCACGCCGGAGAACGAGAACAACGAGGTCGGGGTGGCCAAGTTCCTCTGCGGGCTGGACGACGGCGACCCGCGGGTGGCGATCGTCGAGATGGGCGCGCGCAAGTACCGCGACCTCGACGTGCTGGTCGCCGCGGCGCGGCCCGACGTCGGCGTGCTGACCAACGTGGGCGAGGCGCACCTGGAGATCATGGGCTCGACCGAGCGCATCGCCGAGACCAAGTGGGCCCTGCCCTCGGGCGCGCGCACGGCGGTGCTCAACCTGGCCGACGAGGCGTCGCGCGCCCGCGCGCCGGGCCTCGCGGCGCGCCCGCTGTGGTACGGGATCGACGACGACCGCCCGCCGCACGGCGAGCGCGCGGTGCTGGTCGGGCCGGCCGCGGTGTGGGCGATCGGCGCGGACGGCGCGACCGAGACGCACCGCATCGAGGTCCGCTTCCCGGGCGACCACAACCGGCGCAACCTGGCCGGCGCCTTCGCCGCCGCGCTGCTCTGTTCCGAAAGCGTTTCGGGCGGCGCGCGCACCGAGGCGCTGGCGCGCGCGGTCGCCCAGCTCGCGCTGCCGCACGGCCGCTACGAGGCGATCGAGCTGGCCGGCGACGTGCGGGTGATCTTCGACGCCTACAACGCCTCGCTCTCGGGCACGCTCGCGACGCTGGCGACCTTCGGCCGCGAGGAAGCCGAACGGCGCATCGCGGTGCTGGGCAGCATGGCCGAGCTGGGCGACGACGCGCCCGCCATGCACGAGAAGATCGGCGAGATCGCGGCCAAGCGCGCGCACGTCGTGCTGGCCGGCGGCACGTACGCCGCCGACACCGCGCGCGGCGTCTCGAACGCGGGCGGCACGCTGGTGCGCTACGCCAGCAACGACGAGGCCGCGGCCTGGCTGCGGGCCAACGTGCGGGCCGGCGACGCGATCCTGCTCAAGGGCTCGCGGGTGTACAAGATGGAGCAGATCGCGCAGGCGCTGGGCGCGCAGGTGCTGGCGTGATCCCGGTCGCGGTGCGCGAGGAGGGCCTGCCCGCGGGGCTGGTGGCGATTCCGGTCCGCACCCGCCTGATCGCGCCCGGCGACGATCTGACCGCCCTGCTCGGCGCGGCGCTGGGCGGGATCGCGCGCCCGGGCGACGTGGTCGCGGTCGCCGAGACGGCGGTCGCGATCGCGCAGTCGCGCTTCATCCCGGCCGAGTTCATCCGCCCCTCGCGCCTGGCGCTGCTGCTCGCGCGGCGGGCCGGCGCGCTGGCGACGGTCAACCAGCCCGAGTCGCTGCAGCTCGTGATCGACCAGGTCGGCCCGCGCCGGGTGCTCTACGCCGCGCTGGCCCACGTGCTGGGCCGGCTGCGCGGCCGGCGCGGCGTGTTCTACGAGATCCTGGGCGAGGCCATCGCGGCCATCGACGGCTACACCGGCACGCTGCCGCCCTACGAGCGGGCGATCGTGCTCGGCCCAGCCGAGCCCGACCGCGTCGCAAGCGAGCTGGCCGCCGCGCTCGGCCTGCACGTCGCGATCGTGGACGCCAACGATTTGCGCCGCGCGAAGACGCTGGGCGCCTCGCCGCGGGTCGAGCGCGCCGCCGTCGAGCGCGCGCTGCTCGGCAACCCGCACGGCAACGGCGACGAGCAGACCCCGCTGGTCGTGCTGGCCTGGCGCGGCAGCGGCCCCAACCCGCTGGTGGCGGCGTGATCGCGGGCCCGCTCGCCGAGCTGATGGTCGGGCCGTACCCGGCGCACTACGCGGTCGCGCTGCTCGCGGTGCTCGCCTGGCCGGCCGGGCTGGGCACGCTCGCGGCGGCCCTGCTGGTGGCCGGGCTGCCGGCTTTCGTGCTCGCGGCGCTGCTGGGGCGGCCGCTGATCGAGCGGCTGCGGCGCGCCTCGGCCCGCCAGACCGCCTACGAGGACGCGCCCCAAACGCACCAGGCCAAGACCGGGACGCCGACCATGGGCGGGCTGCTGTTCGCCCTCGCCCCGCTGGTCGCGCTGCTGGTCGTGCCGGGGCGCGAGACGCTCGCGCTGGCGGTGCTCGTGTACGGCTGCATGGCGATCGGGGCGGTCGACGACCTGGCCTCGATCCGCAAGCGCAAGAACCGCGGCCTGCGCGCGCT
>JASLGJ010000481.1 GCA_030150085.1 Candidatus Elarobacter sp.
TCGGCGTGAGCGAGCCGGCGCGCGCGCTGGAGTCGCTGGAGCAGGCCTGGCGCAACCCCTTCGACAGCGACCCGGCGCGGGCGCACTCCTCGTACCACGGCTGGCACGGCGGGGAGCTGGTGCGGCTGCTCGAGACGGCCCCGACCGGGCCCTTCGCCCGGGTCGCCCACGACGCGTTCCGCAGCTTCGTGCTCGACCCGGCCTTCTCGTGCCTGGGCGCGAAGTCGGCCCTGCGGCGCGGCACCTACCGGCTGGGCGCCTACGCCCGGCTGGCCGACCCGGCGGTGAGCGCGGGCCTGGCCCGCGACCTGTACGCCTTCGCGGCCGAGCGGCGCGGCTTCGAGAGCGACTTCACCACCTTCGTCGCGGTCTTCGCCGAGCGCGCCTTTCCCGACGAGGCGGCCTTCGAACGGGCCCTGTGGGCCCAGCTCCAGCTCCTGCACGAGCTCGACGCGCCCCACCACGCCTGGGACCCGCGGGTCAGCGCCGACCCGGCCGACCCGCGCTTCTCGTTCAGCCTCGCCGGCCAGGCCTTCTTCGTGGTCGGGCTGAGCCCGGTCAGCTCGCGCCGGGCGCGCCGCTTCGCCTGGCCGGCGCTGGTCTTCAACGCCCACGAGCAGTTCGAGCGCCTGCGCGCGGCGGGCCGCTTCGGCGGCCTGCAGGCCCGCATCCGGGCCCGCGAGCTGGTCCTCGACGGCGCGCTCAACCCCAACCTGGCCGAGTTCGGCTACCACTCCGAGGCGCGCCAGTACTCCGGCCGCCCGACCGAGGCCGCATGGACCTGCCCGTTCCGGCCCCGGACCTGATCCGGCCCGCGCCCGCCGCGCGCCCGCTGGCCGTCATCCCGCCGCGCCAGGGGACGGCCTTCGTGCTCGAGCGCGGCGCGCTACTGACCGTGGTCGACCTGGAGGGCGAGCAGGTCGCCGACCTGGTCGCCTTCGCCGCCGCCGACCCGCGCGAGACGCTCTCCAACGGGCGGACCTTCGACTACGAGGAGACGGTCGCGCTGAGCGCCGGCAACCGGCTGTGGTCCAACCGCTCGCGCCCGCTGCTGACCATCGTCGCCGACGACGTGGGCCGGCACGACTTCCTGCTCGCCCCCTGCAGCCGCGACACCTGGCGGATCTGCTACGGCGGGCGCCACGACGACGTCCCGGGCTGCTTCGGCAACCTGGCCGCCGGGCTGGCCCGCTACGGGATCGCGCCCGACGCGATCCCGACCAGCTTCAACATCTTCATGCGGGTCGAGCTGGGCCCGGACGGCAAGCTGGCGGTTCGCCCGCCCCGCTCGCGCGCGGGCGACCGGCTCGTGCTGCGGGCCCAGGAGCGGCTCATCGTGGGACTGACCGCCTGCTCGGCGCAGGCCTCGAACAACGGGCGGTACAAGCCCATCGGCTATGCGCTGAGCTAGGCTCGGGGCGGCGCGCGTTGACGCCCAACCCGGCACATGGTATGCTTCGGAGGTTCCGGCCGACCCGCCGTGGTTTGGCCGCTTTCGTGTGCGTTCCGGAGAACTGAGTGCCGACTATTTCCCAACTGGTCCGTAAGGGCCGTGAGAAGCAGCTCAAAAAGGTGAAGACCCCGGCCTTCCGCGTCGTTTCGACCGGACCCAAGCCGGGCCACCCCGATCTGCCCAACCGGACCTTCGAGGTCGCGGGCAACCCGCAGCGCCGCGGCGTCTGCACTCAGGTCAAGACGATCACCCCCAAGAAGCCGAACTCGGCCCTGCGTAAGGTCGCCCGCGTCCGTCTCACCAACGGCGAGGAAGTGACGGCCTACATCCCGGGGATCGGCCACAACCTGCAGGAGCACTCGGTGGTGCTGATCCGCGGCGGGCGCGTCAAGGATCTCCCCGGGGTGCGCTACCACATCATCCGCGGCACGCTGGACACCTCGGGCGCCGCCAACCGCAAGCAAGGGCGCTCCAAGTACGGCGCCAAGCGCAACCAGAAGTCGACAGCGAAGAAGTAAGGACAGCGTTTCTCATGCCGCGTAAGGGCCCGGTTCCGAAGCGACCGATTCTCCCCGATCCGAAGTTCGGCTCGAAAGTGCTCGCCCGTTTCATCAACAAGGTGATGATGCGCGGCAAGAAGTCGACCGCCGAGAAGATCACCTACGAAGCGCTCGAGGTCATCGGGACCAAGACGGGCCGCGATCCGATGGACATCTTCACGCAGGCGCTCGGCAACGCGATGCCGCTGGTCGAGGTCCGGCCCCGCCGCGTCGGCGGCGCGACCTACCAGGTCCCGATGGAGGTTCGCCCGGACCGCCGCCAGGCGATGGCGATGCGCTGGCTGATCAGCTACGCGCGCGCGCGGCCCGGCCGCTCGATGACCGAGAAGCTCGCCAACGAGCTGATGGACGCGGCGAACAACCAGGGCGCTTCGATCAAGAAGCGCGAGGACACCCACAAGATGGCGGAAGCGAACAAGGCTTTCGCACACTACCGCTGGTGATCGGCACCCCTTCGTAATCTTATGGCTCTCAAACGCGAATATCCGCTCGAACACACCCGCAACATCGGGATCGCTGCTCACATCGACGCCGGCAAGACGACGGCGACGGAGCGGATTCTTTTCTATACCGGCCGCACGCACAAGATCGGCGAGGTGCACGACGGCGCCGCGACCATGGACTGGATGGTCCAGGAGCAGGAGCGCGGCATCACGATCACGTCCGCCGCGACGGCGTGCACCTGGCGCGACACCCGCATCAACATCATCGATACGCCTGGCCACGTTGACTTCACGGTCGAGGTCGAGCGCAGCCTGCGCGTGCTCGACGGCCTGGTCGCGCTGTTCGACTCGGTCGCCGCGGTGCAGCCCCAGTCCGAGACCGTCTGGCGCCAGGCCAACAAGTACGCCGTGCCGCGGATCATCTTCGTCAACAAGATGGACCGCATGGGCGCCGACTTCTTCAACTGCGTGCGCCAGATCCGCACCCGCCTGGGCGCGCCCGCCACGCCGATCCAGGTCCCGATCGGGGCCGAGGCCGACTTCCTGGGCGTGGTCGATCTGTTCACGATGAGCAAGATCATCTACACCGACGATCTCGGCTCGACGTCCGACATGACCCCGGTCACCGAGGCCGACGGCGAGCTGTTCACGACCGCCCAGGAGTGGCGCCAGTCGCTGATCGAGGCCATCGCCGAGCAGGACGACGAGCTGCTCGAGCTGTTCTTCGACGGCCAGGAGATCCCGGTCGAGCGCCTCCACAAGGCGCTGCGCGCGGCGACGATCCAGGGCAAGGTCCTGCCGATGCTGTGCGGCTCGGCCTTCAAGAACAAGGGCGTGCAGCCGCTGCTCGACGCCGTGGTCGACTTCCTGCCCTCGCCGCTGGACGCCAAGCCCATCGTCGGCAAGAACCCGCAGGACGACTCGGAGATGACGCGCCAGCCCAGCGACACCGAGCCGTTCTCGGCCCTGGCGTTCAAGATCGCGACCGACCCGTACGGCAACCTGACCTACTTCCGCGTCTACTCGGGCGTGCTGGAGAAGGGCACCTACGTCTATAACGCGCGCAACGGCCGCAAGGAGCGCATCGGGCGCATCCTGCGGATGCACGCCAACCACCGCGAGGACATCGACTCGATCGGCGCCGGCGACATCGCGGCGGCGGTCGGTCTGGGCGACACGCGCACCGGCGACACGCTGTGCGACGAGAAGCACCCGATCCTGCTCGAGTCGATCACCTTCCCCGAGCCCGTCATCTCGCAGGCCATCGAGCCCAAGACGAAGGGCGACCAGGACAAGATGGGCATCGCGCTCACCCGCCTGGCCCAGGAAGACCCGACCTTCCGCATGCGGACCGACGAGGAGACCCAGCAGACGATCATCGCGGGGATGGGCGAGCTCCACCTCGAGATCATCCTCGACCGCCTGAAGCGCGAGTTCAAGGTCGAGGCGAACGTCGGCAAGCCGCAGGTCGCCTACAAAGAAGCCATCACCAAGAAGATCGAGAAGCAGGGCAAGTTCGTCCGGCAGACCGGCGGCAAGGGCCAGTACGGCGACGTCTGGCTGCGCCTGGAGCCGGGCGAGCCGAACACCGGCTACGTCTTCGAGTGGGGCATCGTCGGCGGCGTGATCCCCAAGGAGTTCCAGAAGCCGGTCATGGAGGGCATCCGCGA
>JASLGJ010000503.1 GCA_030150085.1 Candidatus Elarobacter sp.
CCAGCGATCGCGCGCTCGTTCTGCTGGGCGACCGTCTGGGGGTCGAGCCCGGCCTTGCTCAGGATCGGCCCGGTGACGCCCTCGGGCTGCTCGAGGATGGCGGCCAGCAGGTGCTCGGGGCGGGTGTGGGTGGTGTGCTCGCCCAGCGCCCGAGTGTACGCCGCGTTCAGCGCCTCTTGAACGCGCTGGGTCATACGATCTGCGTTCATTCGCACTCTACAACCGAGAGTGCTAAAGGAAAGTTACACCCGTCGAGCGGGTAAGGCGGAATCCATGCCCGAGACCGCCGTGACCGACAACCTCGCCCGCAGCCGTTACGAGCTGACCCAAGACGGCCTGACCGCCTTCGCCGACTACTCCCGCCGCAACGGGAAGGTCGTGATCCCGCACGTCGAGGCGCCCCCGGAGCTGCGCGGCACCGGCGTGGCCGGGCGGCTGATGGAAGGCGTGGTGGCCGACGTGCGCGCCAAGGGCGAGAAGCTCGTGCCGCTCTGCCCGTACGCGGCGGCCTGGATGAAGCGCCATCCCGAGCACGCCGACCTGCTTGGCTGAGAAGCGTTCAGCCGTGCGGTAGCTCGCGCCAGTCGCGGCGCTCGCTGAAGGGGCCGCCGGCCCAGCTCGGGCCTTCGAGGCGCGAATCCGCGCCGAAGCGGGGCGCCAGACCGGCGACGAGCGCGAGGACGAGCAAGGTGAGAACGAAGACCACGGGTTCCATGTCCTCATTCTAGGGCGGCGGCGCGGCGGGAGCGCACGGAACTTCCGAACGCAGAGCGCGGTTGTGCCGAACGATGGACGTGCGATATCTCAAGACGTTCGTCGCCCTGGCCGAGACGCGCAACGTGACGCGCACCGCCGAGCGGCTCGACTACGCCCCCTCCAGCGTCGCGGCGCACGTTCACGCGCTCGAAGGCGAGGTCGGCGTTCCGCTGATCGAGCGCGCCGGGCGCGGCATCGACCTGACGCCCGCCGGGCGCACCTTCCTCGGCCACGCCAAGCGCATGGTCGACGCCGAGCGCAACGCCATCGCCGACCTGCGCGCCGGCGCGCTGCCGCCCGGCACGCTGACCATCGGCTCGGCCGCGAGCCTGGCCGCCTTCGTGCTGCCGCGCATCCTGGAGCGCGTCCACGCGCACCGCCCGGCGCTCTCGATCTCGACTCGCCAGGGCCTGTGCGACGATCACGTCGCGGCGGTGCGGCGCGGCGAGCTCGACCTGGCCTTCACCCTCGAGGCGCGCGCGCACCTCGAGCGCATGCGCGACGGCAGCACCGCGACCGAAGTCTTCGCCACCGTGCCGATCGTCGCGGCGGCCGCGCCGTCCCACCGCCTGGCCCGGGTCGAACGGGTCGAGCCGCGCGACTTCGCCGGCGAGACGCTGATCGTCTGCGAGGCCGGCTGCAGCTACCGCGAGGCCTTCGCGGCGGTGCTCGACGATGCCGGCGTGCGGTCCGGCCCGCTGCTCGACTTCGACAACCTCGACGCGATCCGGCGCTGCGCGATCGACGGGCTGGGCGTCGCGATCGTGCCGCGCTACGTCGTCGCCGACGCGGTCGACACGGGCACGCTAGTCGAGCTGCCGATCCGCGCGCCGGGCGACTTCGTGATCGCCGCGACGTGGCTTCCGTCCGCGCGCAGCGCCGCGGTCGAGGACGTGCTCGCCGCCGCGCGCGCCGCGCTCGCTCAGCCCAGCCTCGCGCCGGCCGGCTGAGCGCGCCCGGCGGGGTCAGGCCTGCGGCTTGATGCCGTGCAGCCGTGCCAGCACGAACGCGCCCGAGCGCTCGACGTGCTGGCGCAGCAGGTCGTCGGCACGATCCTCGTCGCCCGCGGCGATCGCTTCGGCCACCGCGGCGTGCTCGTCCCAGACGTTCTCGCGATAGCTCTCGGCGTGCAGGTAGATCCGCATGGCGCGCGCGACGTGCGCCCAGCGCCCTTCGAGCGCGTTGTGGATGTGGCGGTTGTGGGCTGCGGTCGCGATCGCGTCGTGGAAGGCCTGGTCGGCCGCGATCACCGGCTCGATCTCGCCCGCCGCGATCGCCGCGCCGACCTCGCGCCGCCAGGCCTCGACGTCGGGCCGCAAGTCGGCTTTGCGCGCCGCCGCGGCGCGCGCGGTGGCGCGCTCGAGCGCGATCCGGAAGGCGTACAGCTCGCTCACGTCGCCCGCGTTGAGCCCGGCCACGGTCGCGCCGCAGTTGGGCTCGCTGGTCACCAGGCCCTCGGCTTCGAGCGTGCGCAGCGCTTCGCGCAGCGGGATGCGGCTGGTGCTGTAGCGCCGCGCGAGCTCGGTCTGGCGCAAGCGGGTTCCGGGCGCGTGGACGCCGCTGAGGATCGCACCGCGCAACTCGATCAGGACCCGATCGTAGGTGGTCAGCTTCTCCATGGCGTTCGACCCTTCGCGCATTGTATACATAAACCTGAGTCCTTGCATGAAGGTTTGGGCACCGCGTGACCGCGCACCCGCGGCGCGAGACAGGTACTCGGCGTATTCCCCGCTCGTTTCGGACACCACCGAAGCTGGCCCGCTGACCTCGTGCAGCGACACAATCTCATGCCGCTGCCCGCGAACGCGTACGGTGCGGGCGTTCGGTGGGAACCGTAGCACCATGGACACCCGCATCCTGGCCCTGGCGGCAGCGCTGCTGGCCGCCGCTCCGGCCGGGTCGCCGCCCGGCCGCTGGAGCGAAGGGCCGCCGCTGCCGACCGCGCGCAGCGAGGTCGCGGTCGCGGCGCTGGGCGGCACGATCTACGTCGTGGGCGGCTACGCGAACGGGAGCGTGGACCAGCCGCTGGTCGAGGCCTACGACACCGGCGCGCGGAGCTGGAGCCGGCGCGCCCCGCTGCCGCGCGGGCTGAACCACGTCGGGCTGGCCGCGCTGGGCGGCCGGCTCTACGCGGTGGGGGGCTTCCTGGCCCAGAACCGGGGCGCCGTGGCCGACGTGAACGCCTACGATCCCGCCACGGACCGCTGGACGCCGCGCGCGCCGCTGCCGGCCAAACGCGGCTCGGTCGCGCTGGCGGTGCTCGACGGCAAGCTGCACGCCGTGGGCGGGCGCGACACGGTCAGCGTCGGCGCGCACGACGTCTACGACCCGGCCGCCGACCGCTGGAGCGCGGCGGCCCCGCTCCCGGCGGGCGAGGGGCGCGACCACATGGGACTGCTGGCGTACCGCGGCAAGCTCTACGCCTTCGGCGGGCGCTTCGACGACTTCGACCACAACACCGATCTGGCCGAAGTCTACGATCCGGCGGCGGACCGCTGGAGCGAGCTGCCGCGCCTGCCGACCGCGCGCAGCGGCGGCGCCTACGCGGTCTTCCACGACCAGCTGCTCTACGCCGGCGGCGAGCGGCGCGGCGGCACGTTCACCGAGAACGAGGCGTTCGACCCGGCGGCGGGGACGTGGTCGGAGCTCGCGCCGCTCCCCGCGGGCCGCCACGGCACCCAGGCCGCAGTGGTGGGCGACGCGGTGTACGTCCCGGCCGGCGGGCCGGTCAACGGCGGCAGCCGGCAGTCGAGCACGCTCTACGTCTTCACGCAGCCCTGACGGTCCGCCGCAAGCCGCCGTAGGTGATTCACATCCCGACGTCGTATCTCGATTGTATACAATTCTAGACCGTGAGGTCCCTCGCATGCAGCTCAGCCCCGACCAGCTCCGCTCCCTCGATGAGGAGGGATACCTCTTTCTCCCCAGCCGGTTCAGCCCGGAAGAAGTCCGCGTGCTGCGCGAGCACCAAGACGCGATCTTCGCCCAGCACCGGCCCGAGATCGTGCGCGAGAAGGGCAGCGACGTGCCGCGCACGGCCTTCGCCTGCCAGAACTACGACGAGGCCTACCGGCGGCTGGCCGCCCACCCGCGCCTGGTCGAGCCCGTCCAGCAGATCCTGGGCGGCGACGTCTACATGCACCAGTTCAAGATCAACGCCAAGGCCGCGTTCGAGGGCGACCAGTGGCAGTGGCACCAGGACTACGGCACCTGGGTCAACGACGACCTGATGGCCGAGCCGCGCGCGATGAACATCTCGGTCTTCCTCGACGACGTGACGGCCTGCAACGGGCCGCTGATGATCATCCCCGGCTCGCACAAGACGGGCTACCTGCAAGCCGACCACGACACCACCACGACCTCGTACCCGCTGTGGACGCTCGACCACAAGACCGTGCGCGACATGGCGGACCGCGGCGGGCTGGTCGCGCCGCTCGGCCCGGCCGGCTCGATGCTGATGTTCCACTGCAACATCGTGCACGCGTCCAGCTCCAACATGTCGCCCTGGGACCGCAGCATCGTGTACCTCTCGCTCAACCGCACCGACAACGCGATCCGCCAGTTCAAGCGCCCGGAGTACATCGCGCACCGCGACTTCAGCCCGATCCGCACCCTGGCCGACGACTGCCTGCTCGAGCTCGGCCGCTCGGAAGCGGCGGTGCACGCGTGAACCTCGCGCGCGGCCTGGCCCAGCGGCAGAGCGAAGGCCGTCCCGTTCGGGTCGGGCTGATCGGCGCGGGCAAGTTCGGCACCATGATCCTGGCCCAGCTCCGCCTGATGGCCGGCGTGAAGCTGTGCGTGCTGGCCGACCT
>JASLGJ010000504.1 GCA_030150085.1 Candidatus Elarobacter sp.
CGCCCACCCCGAGGCCCACGGCCACGCCGACGCCGACGCCGACGCCGACCCCCACGCCTACTCCGACCCCGACCCCGACCCCGACGCCCACACCGACCCCGACGCCTACTCCCACGCCCGCCCCGACGCCGGGACCGATCGTGGGCACGCCCCCGAACAGCAGTCCGCTCAACTTCAGCGGCACCGGGCAGACCGCGTCGGTCACCGTCTCGCAGACCAACTACGGCGGCGCGTTCACGCCCTCCACCGACAACGGCGCGGTCGCGACGATCGCGGCCGGCGGCAGCCCGGGCCAGTTCACCGTGACGTCCCAAGGCGGCGGCACCGCGCACGTCACGATCTCCGGCGGCGGCGCGCAGAGCATCACCTACACCGTCAACGTCGCGGTCACGACCATCACGCCCAGCTCCAAGAAGAGGCACCGATGAACACGCGCATCGCACGCGGCTGCACCGCGCTCGCGCTCGTCGCACTCCTGGCCGGGTGCTCGGGCGGCGGCTCGCAGCGCAGCGTTCCGCCCACCCCGGCGCGCGGCAGCGCCAGCGTCGGACTGCACGTCGTGATCCCCAAGAAATCGGCGAGTGCCGCGAAGCGCAGCGTGAAGCACCTGCCGTCGTCGACCAAGTCGATGGCGGTGAAGGTCAACGGCGGCGCGCCGCAAGTGGTCGGCCTGCAGTCCACGGACCCGGGCTGCAGCGTCGACCCGGTCAGCGGCAACACCGTCTGCAACGCGACGGTCCTGGCCCCGATCGGCAGCGACACCTTCGATCTCACCGCCTTCGACGCGGCGGGCGGCACGGGCAACGTGCTCTCGCACGCCAGCGTCTCGCGCACCGTCGTGGCGGGGACGAACAACTTCCCGATCGCGCTGGGCGGCGTCGTCGCCTCGCTCAGCTTGAGCGCCGCGGCCGGCGCGGTGTACGAGGGCGCCGCGACCACGACGGCCACGGCCAACGTCGTCGCCGCGGACGCGGACGGCAACGTCATCATGGACGCCTACGACCAGAGCGTGACGATCACCGGCTCGGGCACGTTCGCCGGCACCAGCGGCACGGTCGCGCAATCCGGCGACACCGTCACCCTCGTCTACGACGGCACCGATCCGGCCGGCGTCGGCCCGGCGACGTTCAGCGCCGCCGCGGGCAGCACCGCGATCCCGCTGAGCGTGACGGGCACGGTCGTCAGCAACCCCAAGAACCTCGCCGCGGCGAACGTCGCGCTGTGGTACGACGCCGCCGACGCGTCGTCGATCAGCACCGACGGCACGACGACGTTCACCTGGAATGACAAGTCGGGCAACGCCAAGGACGCCGCGTCGTCCGGCACGCCGCTGCCGACCTATCCCGACACCGCGGTGCGCGACGCCAAGCACGCGCTGGTCGACTTCACGCCCGGCACGCCCGGGAGCGCCGGACCGCCGGCCGTACCGGCCACGCCGGGAGCCTTCCTGTCGCGCCTGGACGGCTTCCCGAGCGGCGATTACTCGGTCTTCGCCGTGGCCTACAACACGCGCGCCGACGCCTCGGGCGCGAGCTTGGGCGGCAGCCCGGGCACGATCATCGGGGGCGGCATCGGCACGCCGGCACCCAACGGGCACGCCCTGCTGCTCACCGATCCCGGCACGCTGTGCCTCTACGAAGCCAACGCCAACTGCGTCGACGTGCAGGCCGCGATCGCCTCGGTGAACCCCTCGTTCGCGAACACCGTCTACCGCGTCACCGGCACCGCGAACTCGGTCGCGAACACCGGCACGATCGCGATCGACGGCGCGACCGGCCCGCCGGGCTTCGCGAGCGGCACCATGCCGGCCCGCACCGCCGATCCGAGCGTCGTGATCAACGGCTTCAACAACGACGGGCTGACCTCGAGCACGAACAGCATCGCCGAGATCGTCGTGCTCGACCACGTCGCGAGCGCGGCCGAGCAGACCGCGATCGAAGCCTACCTCAAGGCGAAGTGGACCCTGCCCTAGCGTAGGCGGGGCCGCGGCGGCGGGCGCGAGCCGCGCCGCCGCGGCTTAAAAGTCGTCCAGCAGCGCGTCGGGACCGCGGTCGTACTCGCACAGCCCCTTGAAGTGGATCAGCGAGTCGCTCAGCGCGATCTCGAGCTTGCGGCGGCGGGTGATGCGGTCGACCAGCGCGCCCAGCACCCCGCCGTAGGTCGGGTAGTCGACCCGCACCACCAGCTTGGAGCGCTCGGACTTGGACTCGACCCGCACGTCGATCCGGCGCCGGATCGAGTACGCGCCGACCAGCGAGAGCTGGTGCCCCGGGATGAAGCGGTCGACCTCGAACAGCTCCTCGTCCTCGCCCGGCATGTGCGAGCGCAGCGCGACCTCGCTGCCCAGGGCCAGCGGCAAGCCGGGGTTCACCCGCCGCGCGCTGCGGACGAAGGACAACCAGACCGGCCATTTCTCGACCTCGCAGACGAGGTCGAATGCGGTCCGCGCGGGCGAGGCGACGTCCTGGCAGCGGTGGAGCGCCCGCGCTGACGGCCGGTCGAGAGACACGGACGGCAGAGCCATGGACTCCCGAGTTCGTCACGCCCCTCGGGCTTGCCCTGCTCCGCCACCACTAGATATTGTGCACTTCATCCACAACATCCACAACGCGTTGTGGATGATCCCGGTGGAGAGCGGGGTCAGGCGGCCACCCCCGGTAGGCCGGGCCGAAGGAACTCCTTGAGCCGCGCCCGGGCTCGCGACAGGCGCGAGCGGACGGTCCCGATGGAGATCCCGGTCTGGAGCGCGATCTCCTCGTAGGAGAGGTCGTCGACCTCGCGCATGGCGACCACGGCGCGGAACGGCTCGGGCAGGGTCTGGATGGCCTGCGAGAACGCCTCGCTGGTGAAGCGCTCGAAGGTGACCCGGAAGGGGTCGTCGAGGTCCGGTCGCTGGTTGGAGAGGTCGCCCAGCGCGTTCTGCAGGCGCTGCAGCCGCACGTCGGCCCGCTTGCGCTTCTTGTTGTGGTCGAAGAAGACGTTGACCGTGATCCGGTAGAGCCAGGTGTAGAACGACGACTGGCCGCGGAAGCGGTGCAGGTTGCGGTAGACCCGCAGGAAGACTTCCTGGGTCAGGTCCTCGACGTCGGGCGGGGCGACGCTGAGCTGTCCCAGCACCCGCTGCACGGTCTGCTCGTAGGCGTGCACCAAGTCGTCGAACGCCTCGCGCCGCCCGACGCGGTACGCCTCGATCAGGCCCAGGTCGCGCGCGGCGCGCTGCTGCTGCTCAAGGCCGAGTTGCTTGCGGCTCTGTCCCATCCGGTATCGCTCCTCCAACACCGGCGCCCAGACGCCGGCCCGAGGAGAACGATAGCGGTCCGCCCGGAGATGTTATGTGAGGTGGCCGACGGTTCGCGCTTCCAGCGGCAGGCTGCCGTCGCCGACCCCGCGCGCGAACGCGACCAGGGTCCGGATCCCGTACTGCAGCGCGTCCTCGTCCAGGCGGAACTGCGGGCTGTGGCCGGAGTGAATGCTGCCCACCTCTTGGTTGTAGATTCCCAGGCGCGCCATCAGCCCGGGCACGCGCTGGGCGAAGTAGGCGAAGTCCTCGCCGCCCATGGTCGGCGGGGGCGACTCGACCGCCAGCCCCGCGACGTCGCGCGCGTACTCGCGGAAGGCCTCCGCCAGCGCGGCGTCGTTGACGACCGGGGGGTAGCCCATGACCGGCTCGAAGTCGGCCTGCGCGCCGTAGGCGGCGGCGACGTTCTCGACGATCCGCCGCACCTTGGCGTGGGTGGCCTCGCGCACCGCGGGGTCGTGCGCGCGCAGGGTGCCGGTCATGACGACCCGGTCGGCGATCACGTTCTGGCGATAGCCGCCGGCGATGGTGCCGATCGTGACCACCGCCGAGGCCAGCGGGTCGGTCTCGCGCGCGACCACGTTCTGCAGCGCGAGCACGATCGCCGCGGCGGCGGGGATCGCGTCGACCGCCTTGTGCGGGTAGGCGCCGTGCCCGCCCTTGCCGCGGACGGTGAGCCGGAACTCGTCGGCGGCGGCGTTGACCGGGCCCGGGGTGACGCCGATCGTGCCGGTCGGCAGGCGCGGGTCGACGTGCAGCATCGCGACCGCCTCGATGCGCGGGTCGTCCATCGCTCCGGCCTCGATCATCGGCAGCGCGCCGCCCGGCCCTTCTTCCGCCGGCTGGAACAGCAGCACGATCGTGCCGCGCAGGTCCGCGCGCGCGGCCTGCAGCTCGCGCGCCGCGCCGATCAGCATGGCGGTGTGCGCGTCGTGCCCGCAGGCGTGCATCTTGCCCGGCACCAGCGAGGCGCACGCTTCGCCCGAGTCCTCGGCGATCGGCAGGGCGTCCATGTCGGCCCGCAGGCCGACCACGCGGCCGGGCAGCGCGCCGCGCACGATTCCGACCACCCCCGTGCCCGCGACGCGGCGGTGCTCGACCCCGATCTCGTCGAGCTCGCGCTCGACGATGCGGGCGGTGTTCTCTTCCTCGAAGCCGAGCTCGGGGTGGCGGTGGATCTCGCGCCGGACGGCGACGGCGCGCTCGACGGTGTCGTGAGGAAGCGTGGCGGTCATCGCGCCG
>JASLGJ010000512.1 GCA_030150085.1 Candidatus Elarobacter sp.
GCTTCGTGCTGGCCACCGGCGGCAGCCTCGTCTCCGAGCCGGCGACCTTCGAGCGCCTGCTGGCGGCCTGCTACACCGTCTGGCTCCACGCCTCGCCCGGCGAGCACATGGCGCGGGTCGTGGCCCAGGGCGACATGCGCCCGATGGCCGGCAACCGCGAGTCGATGGCCGACCTGCAGCGCATCCTGGCCGGCCGCACCGCCCTCTACCAGCGCGCCGACGCCGACGTCCGAACCGGCGGCCGCAGCGTGGAGGAGAGCCTAGCCGCCCTGGTCGGAGTTGCGGCCGCGGCGGCACCAACCCGATGACGCGGCGTTCGATCAGCTCGACGCGAGCTTGTTGATCGTGCCGCGGCAGCCGGGGGCGTTGCAGGTGCAGCGCTTGCGGTCGGAGTGCATGGTCGAGACGTAGTCGACCGTGATCTCCTCGCCCGGCGCGATGTCGCGCAGCGCGAGCACCAGCAGCTTGCGCCCGAAGGTCTGCATGAACGCGGTCGGGCGGCAGGAGTGGTTGATGTAGTGCGTGCCGTTGCCGCCGCGGCTGCCGTCGATGCTCCAGCGCTCGTCGAGGCCGCTGATGCGCAGCACGCGGCGGCGGCCGCGCCGCTCGGCCTCGGCGTTGCTGATCCGCTCGCCGGTGTACTCCGCGATCTTCTTGCGCCGCGCGAACGGCACGGTCGCGAAGCATCCCCGGCCGTGGATGCGCGACGGGCGGACGGCGAGGCCCGGCGCGAGCTTGGTCTTCATCGCTCGGGCGATTAGGTCGCGGCCGCGGACGCTCCTCGGCACCGGCGCGGTGCACGAAGCCGCCCGCTAAGACATGCATGCCAAGGGCATTTCAGGCGGGTCGGCCAAGGCGCGCTGAGCTAGCTCGTCGAGACGAGCTCAGACCCGCTCTCCCGAGGGTGCCGCCGATGAAACTGTTGCAGAACGCCGCGCGCGCGATCGTGCCGTCGACCGCGGCCGTCGTGATCCTTGCCGCCGCCATCGTGGGCTGCAGCGGCAAGTCGGCATCGACGACGGAGTCCGCGCAGACTGCCGCCGCGAGCCCCGGCGCCCAGGATACCGCCGCCGCGGTCGCGAGCCCCAGCGGCTTGCCCTCGGGCTCGTGGACGGTCCCGGTCGACGTGGCCAACGCGACGGCCTCGCCCGGTCCCAGCCAAACCGACTGGGCGAACTTCGCCTGGCAGACCTTCGTCGCGCTGAACTGGCCGGCCGCGGCGCCCAGCCCGGCGCCCTCGGGCTCGCCGCCCAGCGGGGTCTCCGGGCTGCCCGACACGCAGCTCGCGATCGGGGCGAGCGCCGCGAACGGCGCAATGGTGCCGACGGTGTGGCGCACGTACCGCAGCGACGGCGACACGATGCTGCAGGGCGCGCAGAACCCCGGCCCGTGGGGCTCGCCGCCCAACCCGCTCCCCTGCGGGACGGCGCCTTCGCAGTATCCGGTCGCGCCGGGATTCAACCCGATGATCCTCAACCTGTCCTCGAAGCTGGGCAACGTCGAAGAGGCCTTCATCGACGCGCCGCTGATCGAGCAGACCGGCTGGTACGTCACCTACGACATCCGGCTGGACATGTCGGAGTACACCTACATCCAGCAGAACGGGTACTACAACGGCGCGACGCAGATCGCGGCGTTCCAGCCCAACGCCAACCCGACGTTCGTGCCGTTCCCCAGGAACGGAACGGAGTCGATGCAGCTGCCGCCCGCCGCGCAGTTCGGCGCGCTCGAGATCAAGGCCGCGTGGCGCGTCCTCGACCCGGTCAAGGACCAGGCCGTGATCCCGCGCTACTACACGCAGACCGGTTACTTCATCCAGCCCGACGGCAGCTGCACGGCGCCGACGCTCTTCGGCCTGATCGGCCTGCACGTGCTGCGCCTGACGCCGACCACCGGCTCGACCTGGTTCTGGGCCACCTTCGAGCACGTCGACAACGTCGTCCCGCCGCCGGGCAGCCCGCAGCCCGAGCCTGCGACCCTCGCGGCCGCGAACACGCCCAACGGCAAGTGCACCTCGGCGTACAACACGCCGGCGCCCGCGCCCAGCGGCAACATCCCCTGGAACGGCGGGAACACGCCGGTGAACGTCTGCATGGTCACCCCGATCGGCCCCGACGTCCAGAAGATCAACCAAAGCTGGCAGAGCAAACTGGCCGGCACGGTGTGGGCGAACTACCAGATGATCGACACGATCAACCCGTCCGTCGCCGGCGGCCCGGCGTACACGATCCCGGTGACGACCGCGACGGTGAACACCGACATCCTCGCCAACACCTCGATGGAGACGTACTTCCAGGGCCAGTCGTTCGGCAAGTCGTGCATGGACTGCCACGCGAAGTTCGGCTTCCCGCAAGGCGCACCGAACACACCGACGTATCAGGTGTTCACCTTCGTGCTCGGTGACGCCGCGACGCCCCCGCCGGCCGGCGCGCAGGTCACGCTGAAAGCCGTGCCGGCCAAGCGCGAGCACCGCCTCCCGCCCGCCCTCGTCGAAGCGATCCACAACACGCTGCTCCACCACAAGTAGCGGCGCCCTAGGCCGAGAGATCCCGCTCCGAGCGCACGAGTGATTGCCAGGGGTGCCGGCAAACGGCCCCTCGGCGTGCTCGAACGCGCGCATGATAATGCTTGCGTCGATCCCAGACATGCATTATCATACAGGTCCCATGGCCACGACGCTCGCTCCGGCCGAGGCCGGCCCCGTTCTGTTCGAGACCGCGCCCGAGCGGTATCGCCACTGGCGGCTGAGCGTCGAGGGCCGGGTCGCGACCCTGACCCTGGACATCGACGAGGACGCCGGGATCCGCCCCGGCTACAAGCTCAAGCTGAACTCCTACGACCTGGGGGTCGACATCGAGCTGCACGACGCGCTGCAGCGGGTTCGCTTCGAGCACCCGGCGGTCGCGAGCGTGGTCATCACCAGCGCCAAGGAGCGCACGTTCTGCGCCGGCGCGAACATCTACATGCTCGGCACGTCCTCGCACGCCTGGAAAGTGAACTTCTGCAAGTTCACCAACGAGACGCGCAACGGCATGGAGGACTCCAGCCGCCACGACGGCCTGCGCTTCGTCGCGGCGGTGAACGGCTCGTGCGCGGGCGGCGGCTACGAGGTCGCTCTGGCCTGCGACGAAATCCTGATGGTCGACGACCGCTCGACCACGGTCAGCCTGCCCGAGGTGCCGCTGCTGGGCGTGCTGCCCGGCACGGGCGGCCTGACCCGCCTGGTCGACAAGCGCGGCGTGCGGCGCGACCTGGCCGACCTGTTCTGCACCAACGCCGACGGCGTGCGCGCCGAGCGCGCCAAGCAGTGGAAGCTGATCGACGGCTACGCCAGCCCGTCGGAGTTCGCGGCCCTGGTCGCGCAACGCGCCGCCGCGCTGGCCGCGGAGTCGCCGCGCGACGCGAGCGCGCAAGGGATCGAACTGCGCCCGCTGGAGCGCACGGTCGACGAGCGCGGCTACCACTATCGTAATGTCGAGGTCGCGTTCGACCGCGAGGCGCGCAACGCGACGCTGACCGTGCGCGCGCCGCAGGGCGCGCAGCCCGAGGAAATCGACGACGTCGTGGCGCTGGGCGACGCCTGGTGGCCGCTGGCCGCGGCGCGCGAACTGGACGACGCGCTGCTGATGCTGCGCACCAACGAGCTGGAGCTGGGCCTGCTCGTCCTGAAAACCGAAGGCGATCCCGAGCAGGTGCTCGCCGCCGACCGGCTGATGCTGGAGCAGCGCGAGCACTGGCTGGTGCGCGAGACGCTCGGCCTGCTGCGCCGCACCTTCGCCCGCCTCGACGTGAGCGCGCGCAGCCTGTACGCCGTCGCCGATCAAGGCTCGTGCTTCGCCGGCCTGCTCGCCGAGCTGGCGCTGGCCGCGGACCGCACCTACATGCTCGCGCTTCCCGAAGGGGCCGACGGCGTCAGCGCGGCCGAGGACGGAGCCGACATCTTCGCGGGCGAGCACGGTGCGCCGGAAATCGTGCTCGACGAGCTCAACGACGGCTTGCTGCCGATGGTGAACGGGCGCAGCCGCCTGGCGACGCGCTTCGCGGGCGATGCCGAAACGCTCGCGCGCCTGCGCGGCGAGCTGGGCCGGCGCTACGGCGCGAGCGACGCGCTCGAGGCCGGGCTGGTCACCGCCGCGCCCGACGATCTCGACTGGGAGGACGAGATTCGCCTCGCGCTCGAGGAGCGCGCCGCGCTCTCGCCCGACGCGCTGACCGCGCTGGAAGCCAACCTGCGCTTCCCCGGTCCGGAAACGCTCGCGACCAAGATCTTCGGCCGCCTCTCGGCCTGGCAGAACTGGGTCTTCTACCGCCCCAACTCCACCGGCGAGCGCGGCGCGCTCAAGCTGTTCGGCACCGGTTCCAAACCGCACTTCGACCGCGAGCGAGTCTGAACACCATGTCGTCCATCGACTACTCCGAGCGCATCCCCAACAACGTCGACCTGGCCTCGAACCGCACCCTGCAGCGCGCGCTCGAGCAGTGGCAGCCGGCGTTCCTGAACTGGTGGCGCGACATGGGGCCGACCGACTTCCAGGCGGCCGAGGTGTACCTGCGCACCGCGGTCTCGGTCGATCCCAAGGGCTGGGCCAACTACGGCCACGTCAAGATGCCCGACTACCGCTGGGGCATCTTCCTGGCCGACGCGGAGCCCGACCGGCGCGTCGGCTTCGGCGACGACATGGGCAAGCCGGTCTGGCAGCAGGTGCCGGGCGAGTACCGCAGCGTGCTGCGCCGCCTGATCGTCACCCAGGGTGACACCGAGCCGGCCTCGGTCGAGCAGCAGCGTTTGCTCGGCCACAGCGCGCCCTCGCTCTACGACCTGCGCAACCTGTTCCAGGTCAACGTCGAGGAAGGCCGCCACCTGTGGGCGATGGTCTACCTGCTGCACGCCTACTTCGGGCGCGACGGCCGCGAGGAGGCCGAGGAGCTGCTGGCCCGCCACTCCGGCGCGGCCGACAACCCGCGCATCCTCTCCACCTTCAACGAGCCGATCACCGACTGGCTGTCGTTCTTCATGTTCACGTTCTTCACCGACCGCGACGGGAAGTTCCAGCTCAAGTCGTTCGCGGAGTCGAGCTTCGACCCGTTCGCGCGCACCTGCCGCTTCATGCTGACCGAAGAGGCGCACCACATGTTCGTGGGCGACACCGGCATCGCGCGCGTCGTGCGGCGCACGCTGGAAGTCATCGCGGAGATCGGCACGGACGACCCGGACGCGGTCCGGCGCGCCGGCGCGGTCGACCTGCCCACCCTGCAGCGCTACCTGAACTTCTGGTTCAGCTCGTCGCTCGATCTGTTCGGTGCGGACGCGTCGTCGAACGCCGCGCAGTACTTCGCCAACGGCATCAAGGGCCGCCCCGACGAGCGCAAGTACGCCGACCACCTCGAGCGCGACACCGTCTACGACCTCGAAGTGCCCGACGGCCTGGGCGGCACGCGCATCGAGCGCGTCCCGACCCGCAACGCCATGAACGAGGTCGTGCGGGTGGCCTACGTCGAGGACTGCATGAAGGGCCTGACCCACTGGAACCGCATCCTCGAGGCGGCCGGGCACGCCTACCGCTTCACGCTCCCGAGCACGCGTTTCCGGCGCACGATCGGAAGCTGGGCCGGCGTCCCGACCGACCCTGCCGGCAAGCCGATCTCGCAAGCCGAGTACGACGCCGACATCGCCTCCTGGCTCCCCAGCGAAACGGACCGCGCCTTCGTGGCCAGCCTGATGCAGCGCGTCACCGAGCCCGGCAAGATGGCCGCCTGGATCGCCCCGCCCGAAAAGGGCATCAAAGACCGCCCGGTCGACTACGAGTACGTCCGCCTAGCCTAGTCGTCGAATCGGCGCAGCGCATAGCTCGTATTTTTACCGCTGCCCGGCTGTTTGAC
>JASLGJ010000531.1 GCA_030150085.1 Candidatus Elarobacter sp.
GCTGGAGACGCGCGCGCGCTACGACGCCGCCGCGCGGCGCTGGGCCGAAGCGGCCGATCTGCGCGAGCTGGAGCGGCGCCGCGCGGAGCTGCTCGCCGTGGCCGCGGCGTACCGCGCGCTGCCGGCCAAGTACACCGCCGAGCGCGCGCGCATCGAGGCCGACAAGCCGCGCCAGCAGCTGCGGGCCTTCCTCGACACCTACCTGATCGAGGACACGGTGATCCCCGGTATCGGGAAGCGCCGCAAGGCCACCCTGCGCTCGTTCGGGATCGAGTCCGCGCTCGACGTCGACGAGAAGCTCGACCGCATCGCGATCCCCGGCTTCGGCAGCGCGCGGCGCGGTACGCTCAAGTCGTGGGTGTTCGTGCTCAAGCGGATGTTCCGCTACGATCCCGGCCGCCCGGTCGACCCGGCGATCCTGGAGGACCTGCGCCTGCGCGAGGGCCGCGAGCGGAGCGACCTCGAGCGCGAGCTGCGCACGGGCCCGCAGGCCTTGGCGGCCGAGGTGCGCCGGCGTCTGACACTGCGCGACGAGCTGGGCCGGGAGCTGCTCGGGCTGGCCGAGCTGGCGGCGAAGGCGCGCGCCGATCGCGCGGCCCTGCGCCGGCTCTAGCCGCCGTGTCGTAGTACGCGCGCTAGAAGGGGTGGATGTCCCGCCGGGTCTCGCGGAACAGCATCTTCTTGTTCAGCTCGCGCAGCGCGTCGATCGATTTCTTGTGCTCGTCGGAGCGCCCGTACTTGTTCGCCGCGCGCAGGGACGCGTCCAGGCTCCGCTCGCGGGCCGCGTAGACGAGGAAGGCACTGAGGTCGCGGTCGTCGATGCGGTAATTCATGGTGTGGCAAATTCTATGCCCAGCCATGATGAGAATATGCGTGCGCGGGCGCAAAATCGGGACCACTTTTTGTGTGATCGCGGTAACGTTTTCGGGCGCTGTGACGCGTCCCGATTCGATATGGGACTATGGTCCTAACACAATTAGTCTAGGCGGTGAAATCCGTTTCCAGCAGCATGTTCGCGCGGGCGAACACCGCGTCGAGCATGGGCTCGGTGAGCACTCCGGTCTGCGTGTTCTGGCGGCTCGGGTGGTACGACGCGAGCACCGTCACGCCGCGCGCGCCCGGCAGGTCGGCGAACGACTCCGCCAGGTGCCCGAACGGCCGCCGCGGCGCACGGTACGCGCCTGACTTCTTGATCAGCGCGTGGACGACGTCGTCGGCGAAGCGGCCCAGGGTGACGACCACGCGCAGGTTCGGCAGCGCGCCCAGCTCCTCGACCAGGTAGGGGTAGCAGCGGTCGCGCTGCTGGGGGGTCGGCTTGTTGGCGGGCGGAGCGCAGCGCACCGCGGCGGTGATCCAGCAGTCGCGCAGCTCCAGCCCGTCGGCGCGGTCGCGCGCGACCGGCCCGCTGGCGAAGCCGGCCCGGTGCAGGGCCCGGTAGAGCCACTCCCCGCTCCCGTCGCCGGTGAAGGGCCGCCCGGTGCGGTTGGAGCCGTGCGCCCCGGGCGCCAGGCCGACCAGCACCAGCCGGGCGGCGGGGTCACCCCAGCCCGGGACGGGCTTGGCCCAGTAGTCGTGCTCGCGGAAGGCGCGCCGCTTGACCCGCCCCACCTCGGCGCAGTAGGCGCGCAGCTCGGGGCACTTGGTGCAGGCGACGACGCGCCGCTCGAGATCGGCCAGGCTCACCGGAGGGTCTTCGCCGGCCGGGGCCGGGACTCCGAGCGGCCGCCACGGCTTTGGTCCTTGGCCGGCCGGACGGCGCGTGAGACGATGGGCGCGATGTCCCGCCTCGACGTGCGCTCCATGGCCCTGCTCGCGACCGCCCACATGGCCGACGACATCAACCAGAGCTTCATCCCGGCGCTGCTGCCCTACCTGATCGTGCAGCGCCACATCTCCCACGAGACGGCCGGCACGCTGGTCCTGGCCCAGGCCATCTCCTCGTCGGTGGTCCAGCCGGCGATCGGGCACCTGGCCGACCGGCGCGCCATGCCCTGGCTGATCGCCTGCGGGCTGCTGCTGGCCGGGGGCGGGGTGGCGGCGCTGGGCGTGCTGGGGTCGTTCCCGCTGCTGTTCCTGGCCGCGCTGGTGAGCGGGATCGGGGTCGCGGCCTTCCACCCCGAGGCGGCCCGCTTCGCCAACTACGTGGCGGGCGAGAAGAAGGCCAGCGGGATGCGCTGGTTCGCCGCGGGCGGCAACGTGGGCTTCGCGATCGGCCCCGCCTTCGCGACCGCCGCCATCGCGGCGTGGGGCATGCGCGGCACCCTGGCCGCCGCGCTTCCGGTCGCCGTGCTGGCCGGGGTGGTGCTGCTCGAGCTGCGCCGCCTGGCGGCCTTCGCCCCGGCCCGCCCCAAGCACCGCAGCCAAAACGGGACCGACGACTGGCGGGCCTTCGGCAAGCTGACCGCCTTCGTGGTGGTGCGCTCGATGGCGTACATCGGCTTCGTGGCCTTCATCCCGCTCTACGTGGTCGAGGTGCTGCACGGCTCGCCCGCGCTGGGCGACTCGGTGCTGGTGGCCTTCCTGGTGGCCGGGATCTGCGGCACCCTGGCCGGCGGCCCGATCGCCGACCGGATCGGGCGCAAGACCGTGCTGCTGTGGTCGACCGGCCTCTCCACGCTGCTGACCGCGGTGACGGTCGCGCTGACCCACGACGGCGGGGTGGCGCTGGCGACCGGGCTGCTGATGCTGACCGGCTTCGTGCTGGTCGCCTCGCAGGCGTCGTTCATCGTGCTCGGGCAGTCGTTTCTGCCCAACCGCCTGGGCCTGGCCTCGGGCGTGACGCTGGGCCTGGCGGTCTCGCTGGGCGGCGCCTTCTCGCCCGTGATGGGCGCCATCGCCGACGCCCACGGCGTGTCGGCGACCCTGCTCGCCGCGGGCGGCATGACGCTGCTCGCGCTCCTGATCGCCTTCACCCTCCCCAGCGAAGCGCGCGCCCCGCGCGCGGCGGAGGCGACCGCCTAGCGGCGCTCGCCCGATTCGCCCGGGCCGCGCTTCACGATCACGTAGCCGGGACTGCCCTGCTTGCCGGACTGGCCGGGATTGCCGGACGGGCCCTTCTGACCGGGCGGCGAGCCCGCCCCGCCGCCGCCGCCCTGCCCGGCCGCGCCGCCCGCTCCGCCCGCGGACATCGAGCGGAACACGGCGATCTTGCCGTCGCCGACGTCGTCGAGGATGCGCAGCGTGATCGTGCCGCCCGCGCCGCCGGCGCCCCC
>JASLGJ010000017.1 GCA_030150085.1 Candidatus Elarobacter sp.
CCGAGCGCGCAGATCGCCGGCCCCAGCACGATCGCCGGGCCGAGCGCAAGCGCGTGGCGCAGCCGCGCCGCGACCGCCGCGCCGAGCAGCATGCCCAGGCCCTGCACCGAGAGCACGGTGCCGAAGACCGCCGCGGGCAGCTGCAGGTCGCGCGTCACGAACAAGACCAGCACCGTGGTGAGGTTGAACCACGAGAGGTTCCAGATGAACGCGCACATGGCGAGCGGCCGGATCAGCGGGTGGCGCACCACGAAGCCCAGCCCCTCGGAGATGTCGGCCGCCAGCGACGGCCGGCGCGCCGCCGCGGCCGGCTCCCGCTTCTCGCCGACCTTGATCGCGGCCAGGCAGCCGGCCGAGAAGGCGTAGGTCGCGACGTTGAAGATCACGGTCAGCGACGGGCTGAGGAACTGCAGGAGCAGCCCGGCCAGGCCCGGCCCGGCGATCAGCCCGCCGGAGCGGCTGGCCTCCAGGCGCGCGTTCGCGGCCACCAGCTGGGCGGGCGGAACCAGCGTCGGCACGTACGACTGGTCGGCGACGTCGAAGAACACGGTCGCGGTGGTGGTGACGAAGCCCAGCGCGGCCAGCAGCGCCACGTTGAGCCGGCCGGTCAGCGCGGCCAGCGGGATCGCGAGCAGCAGCACCGCGCGCAGGGCGTCCGCCCAGATCATCAGCGGCCGGCGCCGCAGGCGGTCGACCCAGGCCCCGGCGACCAGCGTGAAGAGCAGGAACGGCACCGTCTGCGCCGCGTTGAGCAAGCCCATCTGGCCCGGCGTGGCGCGCAGGCTGACCGCGGCGATGATCGGGATCGCGAACAGCGTGATCTGCTCGCCGAACTGCGAGGCCGTGTAGGCCGTCCACAGCTTCATGAAGCCGTCGTTGCGCCACAGACCGGCCACCCGCACTGTCATCCGGGGACCGTTCGCGCCGTGCCCGCCAACTCTTACGCTCGCGGGGCGAGCATGCGCGAGATGGCGGCGCAGAGCCGCTCGAACGCCGCCCGGGCGGCGGGGCTGAGGCCGCGCGCGCGCAGGCAGCCGTGGATCATGCCGGGCTCGACGGCGAGCTCCACCGGGACGCCGGCTTCCCGCAGGCGCTCGGCGTAGCGCTCCGCGTCCTCGCGCAGCTCGTCGTGCTCGGGCGAGAGGACGTAGGCCGGCGGCAGCGCGGCGAAGTCGTCACCCAGCAGCGGCGAGGTGTAGTGCTTGCCGCGCTCCGGGTCGGCGCCCAGATAGGTGGTGGCGAAGAAGCGCATTTCGCGCAGGAAGTGCTCGTCGGGTCCCGGTTCGGGCAGCGCCGCCCAGCGGTGCATGTCGAACACCGGGTTGATCGGGAACTGGGCCGCCAGGCGCGGCCCGCCGCGGTCGCGCGCGAGCATCGGCAGGGAGGCCGACATGAGGCCGCCCGAGCTGTCGCCGGTGATCCCCATCCGGCGCGGGTCGATGCGGTAGTGCTCGGCGCGCGCGACGAGGTCGAGGAACGCGCGGTAGAGGTCCTCGAGCGGGGTCAGCGGGCCGTGCTCGGGACACAGCCGGAAGCCGACCGAGATCACCGTGACCCGGGCCTCGGCCGCGATCTCGGCCGCCAGCGTGTCGGCGCACTCGAGGTCGCCCAGCACGAAGCCGCCGCCGTGGGCGAAGATCAGGCAGGGCTGCGCGGGCTCGTCCGAGACGCGGTAGGTGCGGATGGGGAAGGCGAACTCCGGGTGCGGGATCAGCTCGTCCTCGACCCGCACGCCGGGCGGGCGCGCGCAGCCGGGCTGGGCCAGGATCGCGGCCAGGAACTGCCGCCGCTGCTCCTCCAGCGGGTAGCGGTAGAAATCGTCGGGCATGTGCGCGGCGAAGATGTGCTTGTACTCCTCGATGCCCTCGGCGTAGCACGCGCTCTTCACGAGCCGTCTCCTCGTCCGCGGCTCACGCGGCGGGCGCGGGGCGCGGGGCGAGCAGGGCCGAGATCGCGCCGCACAGCCGCCCGAAGGCCTCGTACGCGGGCCGGCTGACGCCGCGCGCGCGCATGCAGCCGTGCACCATCCCCGGCTCGACCGCGAGCCGCACCGGCACGCCGGCGGCGCGCAGCCGCTCCGCGTAGCGCTCCGAGTCGATCCGCAGCAAGTCGTGCTCGGGCGACATGACGTACGCGGGCGGCATTCCCGCCAGGCTCTCGGCCAGCAGCGGCGAGGCGTACTGCGGGTCGCGCTCGGCGTTGCCGCCCAGGTAGGTGCGCGAGAAGAACACCATCTCGCCCACGAAGTGGTCCTCGGGATCGTCGTGCGGCACGCCGATCCAGCGGTGCATGTCGAACACGGCGTTGAGCGGGAACTGCGCCGCCAGCCGCGGCCCGCCGCGGTCCCGCGCGTAGAGCGGCAGCGCGGCCGAGAAACCGCCGCCCGAGCTGTCGCCGGTGATCCCGATCCGGGCCGGGTCGATGCGGTAGCGCTCCGCGCGCGCGACCAGGTCGAGCAGCACCGCGTACAGGTCTTCCAGCCCGGCCGGGTAGACGTGCTCGGGCGCGAGCCGGAAATCCACCGCGACGACGGTGACCCCGGCGTTGGCCGCGATGTCGCCCGCGAAGACCTCGGTCGAGTCGAGGTCGCCCAGCGCGTAGCCGCCGCCGTGGGCGAGGATCACGCAGGGCTGCCCCGCCTCCTCGCCGACCCGGTAGATGCGCAGCGGGATGCTCCGCTCGCCGGCGGCCACCGCGGCGTGCTCGGTGCGCACCGGGCGCGGGCGGGCGCAGCCCGGCAGCTTGAGGATCGCGCAGCGGTAGCGCTCCCGCTGCTC
>JASLGJ010000043.1 GCA_030150085.1 Candidatus Elarobacter sp.
GAGCCCGCGCCCGCCGGTCCGACCGCGACCGCCGCGGCGGCCGCGGCCGGCGCCACCGTGCCGGTGAGCTCGGAAGGCGGGCACCTGTTCGCCGAGGTCCGGCTGGACGGCTCGGCACCGCTGCGCTTCGCGGTCGACACCAGCGGGGGCGAGATCGTCGACCAGGCCGCCGCCGAGCGGCTGGGGCTCCAGCTCGGGCGGCGGGTCCGCCTGGGCGGGGTCGGCGGGAGCAGCGAGACCGGGCGGCGGCTGACGGTCGGGCGGGTCGAGCTGGGCACGGTGCGGCTGAACGACGTGCCCTTCGTGGCGCTGCCGATCGGGCAGAGCTTCGGGATGGCCGAGGGCAGCCGGATCGACGGCATCATCGGGCCGGTGCTGCTGAACCGCTTCACGGTCACCATCGACGCGGCGGGCGGCACGATGGCGCTCGCCCCGCGCGCGAGCGGCCCGCCGGGCGACCTGCCGCTGGCGCTCGACGCCTCCGGCCACCCCGCCACGCCCTGCACGGTCGAGGCGCTGCCCGCGCGCTGCCAGCTCGACACCGGCTCGCGCCTGGCGGTCTCGCTGATGCGACCCTTCCTGGATGCCCACCCGGCGCTGGCCGCGCGCGCGATCACCGCCGAGGGGGTCCAAGGTTACGGCATCGGCGGGCCGGCGCGCGGCAAGCTGGGCCCGGTCGAGGTGGGCTTGGGCGGGCGCACGGTGCGCGTGATCGGCGACTTCACCACCCAGCGCCGGGGCGCGTTCGCCGACGGCTCGGTGGCCGCCAACCTGGGCGAGCCGCTCCTGCGGCGCTTCGTGGTGACCTACGACCTGGCGCGCGGGCGGGCCCGGATCGTGCCCTCGGCCGCGTTCGGCGAGCCGCAGGTGCTCGACCGCTCGGGGCTGTTCCTGATCCGCCCCGGCGCGGGCACGACCACGGTGCTCGACGTGCGCCCCGGCACGCCGGCCGCGAGCGCGGGCGTGCGTCCCAACGACGCGCTCGTCGCGCTCGACGGCACGCCCGCCGCGGCGCTCTCGCTGGGCGACATCCGGACCCGCCTGGCCGAGCCCGGCGGCACGCGCGTGGTGCTGCGCCTGCGCGGGGCCGAAGGCGAGCGCGACGTGACGCTGACCCTGGCCGACTACGCCGCGGCCTGAAACCGAATCGAAACCGGCCCGCGCGAGGAACGCCGGTCGTTTGACAATGGGCGTAACGACCAGGCGCTGAGAGAAAGTCCACCATCGTCGCGGTGCTGGTTCTTAGGGCTAGTAATGCGATTGCCCGATGCGCCGAGCGGCGGCTATCCTACCCGGGCGTCGTGCGCGCGCTCCAGCGCGAAGTGCAGCAGCCGGTCGACCAGCGCTTCGTACGAAATACCGATGCAGGCCGCTTCGTCGGGGATCAGGCTGGTGGGCGTCATGCCGGGCAGCGCGTTGATCTCCAGGATCGTCGGGCGGCCCTCTTTGCTCAAGATGAAGTCGGTGCGCGAGTAGTCGCGCAGGCCGAGCAGCTTGTGCACCGAGAGCGCGAGCGTCTGCAGCCGTTTGGTGAGGTCGTCGTCGATCGGCGCGGGGACGAGGTGGCGCGAACCGCCCGGCTTGTACTTGGCGTCGTAGGTGTAGAACTCGTCGCTGGTCGCCAGGATCTCCACCACCGGGAGCGGCTGCTCGCCCAGCACGCCGCACGTGAACTCGCGTCCCGGCACGTACTCCTCGGCCATCACCTCGGCGGTGCGGTTCGAAGCCTCGATGATCGCCCGGGTCCACTCCTCGTGCGTCTTGACGATCGCCACGCCCGCGCTCGAGCCGCTGTTGCGCGGCTTCACCACCAACGGCAGGTTGAGCGAGCCCGGCAGCAGCGGCAGCGTGCCGCCGGTCAGGTCGAACACATCCCAGGCCGGGGTGGGCAGACCTTCCGCGGCCAGCAGCTTCTTGGTGATGTGCTTGTCCATCGCCAGCGCGCACGCCGCGACGCCGCTCCCGGTGTAGGGCACGCGCAGCCACTCCAGGATGCCCTGGATCGTGCCGTCCTCGCCGCCCGGGCCGTGCAGCGCGTTGAACACCACGTCGGGCGCGATCTCGCGCAGCGCGTCGATGAAGCGGCCGTCGAAATCGAGCGAGCGCGGCTGGTGGCCCAGCGCGGCGAGCGCGCGCATCACGCCGGTCCCGCTCTGGATGGAGACCTCGCGCTCGTCGCTCGGCCCGCCCATCACGACGGCTACTTTTAAACTGGGCATGCGCTGTCCGTGAATTCTCCGACGAGGTGCACTTCGAGGTGGAGCGCGACGCCGAACCGCTCTTCCACCGCCCGCCGCACCCGGGCCAGGAGGGTCGCGACGTCGCGCGCGGACGCGCCGCCGGTGTTGACGATGAAGTTGGCGTGCAAGCCGGATACTTCGGCCCCGCCTTCGCGCCAGCCCTTGGCCCCGAGGGCCTCGATCAGCCGGGCGGCGTGGTCGCCGGGCGGGTTGCGGAAGCACGAGCCCGAGTTGGGCTGGGCCACCGGCTGGGTGGCCTTGCGGCGGACCAGCCGCGCCCGCAGCCGCTCGCGCACCTCGGCCGGGTCGCCCCGCTCGAAGCGCAGCTCGGCCCGGGCCACGATGGCGTCCGGCGGGAGGGTGGTCTCGCGGTAGCGCCAGGCCACGGCGATCGGGTGGGGGTCGGGCTTGGCCGGGGTCTGGACGATCACCGCGCGGGCGAACTCGCCGATCTCGCGGTCGGTCCCAGCGTTCATCCGCACCGCCCCGCCGACCGTGGCGGGGATGCCGGCCAGGCCGTCGATCCCGACCCCGCCCAGGCTCGCGACCTGGGCGCACAGCGCGGGCAGCGAGGCGCTCCCGCCAGCCTCGACCAGCACCGCCCCGTCCGCTTCGCGCACGTCGATGGCGGCGAACTCGCCCTCCAGGCGCAGCACCACGCCGCGGATGCCGCCGTCGCCGACGAGCAGATTGGAGCCCGCGCCGAGCACGAACATCGGCAGCCGGCGGCGGAAGACGTGGCGCAGCACGAAGGCCAGCTCGGCCTCGCTCTCGACGTCGAGCAGGGCGTCGGCCGGGCCGCCGATCTTCCACCAGGTGAAGGGCGCGAGCGGCTCGCCGAAGCGGGCCCGCGCGCCGAAGCGCTCGCGCAGCGCGGCGCGGTCGCCCTCGCCGAGCAGCGGGACGGTCTTCACCGCGCCAGCGGCGCGGCGGCGACCCGTTCGCCCAGGCGGTGCGCGACCGACGAGATCGAGCCCGCGCCCAGCATCAGCACCAGCGCCCCGGCCGGAGCCTCGCGCGGAACCGCGTCGAGCAGCGCCTCGACGTCGTCGACGTAGGCCACCGGCGTGCCGGCCGCGGCCAGCGGCTCGCCGATCGAGCGCTCCGACACGCCGGGGATCGGCGCTTCGGAGGCGGCGTAGACCGGCGCGAGCAGCACCCGGTCCGCGCCGGCCAGCGCGCGCGCGAACTCCGCTTGCAGATACTGCGTGCGGGTGTAGCGGTGGGGCTGGAAGACGACCACCAGCGGCGTGCCGGGCGGAGCGTAGCCGCGCGCCGCGGCGATGGTGCGCGCGATCGCGGTCGGGTGGTGGGCGTAGTCGTCGATCACCGTGATCGCGCCGCGCCCGACCACCTCGAAGCGCCGCTGCACGCCGCGGAACTGGCCCAGCGCGTCGGCCGCGATCTCGAACGGGATGCCCGCCGCCAGCGCCGCGCCCAGCGCCGCGAGCGCGTTCTGGACGTTGATCTCGCCCGGCACGCGCAGCGCGATCTCGCCCTGCGGCACGCCGCGCTCGCTGACGATGAAGCGCGCGCCCAGGTCGGCGTACGAGATCTCGTCCACGGTCAGGTCGGCCGCGACGCCCTCGCCGCTGGCGAAGGTGGTGAGCGGGACGCGCGCCGCGCGCCCGAGCTCGGCGCTCGCGCGGTTGTCGTTGCCGATGACCGCGCGGCCCGCGGGCGGCACCTTGGCGACGAACGCCGCGAACTGCGCGAGCAGCTTGGGCAGCTCCGCGTCCGAGGCGATGTGGTCGTTCTCGACGTTGGTCACGATCGCGATGGTGGGCTCGAGGTGCAGGAACGAGCCGTCCGACTCGTCGGCCTCGGTGACGAACCACGGGCCGCCGCCGGCGCGCGCGTTGCTGCCGGTATCGACCCGCACGCCGCCGATCGCGACCGTCGGGTCGAGCCCGGCCTGCTCGAAGATCGTCGCCAGCATGCCGGTGGTGGTGGTCTTGCCGTGCGTGCCCGCGACCGCGACGAGGCGGTGCCCGCGGGTCAGCTCGGCGAGCATCTCGCCGCGCGTGACGATCCGCAGGCCGCGCGCGCGCGCCGCGGCGTATTCCGGGTTGTCGGGCGCGATCGCCGAGGAGACGACCACCGTCCCGGTCTCCGCGTCCAGGTTTTCCGCGCGGTGGCCGACGCTCGCGCGCACGCCTTCGCGCTCCAGGGACGCCACCAGGGCCGAAGGCCCGACGTCGGAGCCGCTCACGCGCGCTCCGCGGGCCAGCAGCAGGCGCGCGATCGCGCTCATCCCGATCCCGCCGACGCCGACGAGATGGTAGGTCGAGTCCGTCACGGGCGTCATTCGTTCGCCGAAATGCCGCCGCCGACCCGCGCGGCGTTCGCCGCGGTCGCGCGCTCGATGCGCTCGGCGATCGTGGCGGCCGCGTCCGGCGGCACCAGCGAGCGAGCGGCCTTTCGCATCGCGGCGTTGCGGTCCGGGTCGAGCACCGCTTGCAGCGTTTCCAGCAGCCGCTCGCCGTTCAGCGCGTCGTCGGCGAGCACCACGGCCGCGCCGCCGTCGGCGAACAGATCCGCATTGCGCGCCTGGTGCTGCTCGGCCGCGAACGGATAGGGCACGAGCACGGCCGGGGTGGCGGTCACCGCCAGCTCGGCCAGGGTCGAGGCGCCGGCGCGGGCCACGACGACGTCGGCCGCGGCGTAGGCATCGGCGGGATCGGGCAGATACGGCACCAGACGCACCCGGTTGCCCGGCAGCGCGCGGCGTTGCCGTTCGTCCATGGCCGCGTGATCGCGTTCCCCGCTGACGTGCAAGACTTGCCAGCCGGCGGGAAGCGTGCGCTCGGTCACAAGCTCGGTGACGGCCTGGTTGATCGAGCGCGCGCCCTGGCTGCCGCCCATCACCACCACCGTCTTGCGCTCCGGGTCGAGCCCCAGCCGCGCCCGCGCGATCTCGGGCGGAGCCAGCTCGCGCAGCGAGGCGCGGGTCGGCGTTCCGGTGACGACCGTCTTGGCTCCGAACGATTCCACCGACGCGGCGTACGTGGCCCAAATTTCGTCGACCAGCGGCGCCAGCAGCCGGTTCGTCAGCCCCGGCACGGCGTTGATCTCCAGCAACGCGATGCGCGGGCGCGCCACGCCCAGCAGCCGCAGCGCGCGCGCCGCCACGACGACCGGAAAGCACACGTACCCGCCCGTCGCGACGACCATCGCCGGCTTGAAGCGCGCCAGCCCGCGCAGCGCGGCCAGCACGCCCGCCGCGTTGGCGAACGCCGTGCGCAGCGTCCCCGGCGACAACTTGCGCTGCAGCGCCGCCGACGGCACGAACGAGAGCGGCATGGTCGTCACCAGCGACGCCTCCAGCCCCCCGCGGTTCCCGAAGAAGCGCGCCTCGTATGCCCGTTCCTCGGCTGCGCTGCGCTCCGCTCCGGTACGGATGCCCGGCGAACGGCGGGCGCGCAGCGCGCCGTCGATCGCCAGCGCGGGATAGATGTGCCCGCCCGTCCCGCCGCCGGTGAACGCGACGCGCAGCGTCACGCTCCGCTCACGGGGCGGTCTTGTAGCGGCCGACGTTGGCGATCAGGGCGACGGCGACCAGCGAGACGATCAGCGAGGTGCCGCCGAACGAGATGAAGGGGAGCGGCACGCCGGTGACCGGCCAGGACGACGTCACCACGCCGATGTTGATGAAGGCCTGGATCACGATCAGGAAGGTGCAGCCCAGCGCGAGCAGCATCCCGAAGCGGTCCGGGGCGCGGTTGGCGATGCGCACCGCGCGGACCGCGAAGAGCACGAACAGCGCGATCACCACCAGCCCGCCGAGCAGGCCCAGCTCCTCGCCCAGCACGGCGAAGATGAAGTCGGTGTGCGCCTCGGGCAGGTAGAAGTACTTCTGGCGCGAGGCTCCCAGGCCCAGGCCGAACAGGCCGCCGCTGCCCAGCGCGAGCAGCGACTGCACGATGTGGAAGCCGGTGTTCTGCGCGTCCTTCCAGGGGTCGAGGAAGGCGAACACGCGGGCCCGCTTGTAGGCCGACGAGCCGACCGCCAGCGCGGCCATCGGCAGCATGGCGAGCACGCACATCACCAGGTGCTCCATGCGCGCGCCGGCCGTGAACAGCATGGCGAACGCGGTGAAGATCAGCAGCGACGCGGTGCCCATGTCGGGCTCGACGAAGATCGGCATCGCCAGCAGCGCGGTCACCAGCAGCGCGGGCACGACGCCCTTCGAGAGCGAGCGCACGCCCTCGCCCAGCGCCGAGAGCTTGGCGGCCAGGAACAGCACCAGCGCGAGCTTGGCCAGCTCCGACGGCTGGAACGAGAGCGCGCGAAAGCCCAGCCAGCGCCGCGCCCCGCCCGACACCAGGCCGACGTGCGGGATCAGGGTCAGCACGAGCAGCACCACGGTCACCCCGACCAGCCCCGGGGCGAGCTGCTTGAGCTTGGGATAGTCGACCCGGTAGGCCGCGTACGACAGCACGAGCCCCGCGATCAGGTAGGCGAATTGGTGCTTGAGGAAGTGCGCGGTGTCGTGGTGGAAGTCGGAGTACGCGGTCGCGCTCGAGGCGCTGAACACCATCACCAGCCCCAGCGCGACCAGCAGCGCGCCCGCGCCCAGCAGCAGCGCGTCGGGCGGGTGCAGCGCGGGCCGCTCGCGCGCCCGCGGCCGGGCCGCGGAGCCGGGGCGGGCGTGCAGCGGGTTGGCGTTCATCCGCGCTTACCGCGCGCCGGCGGCGGGGGCGAGCGCGCGCACCGCCTCGGCGAACAGCTCGCCGCGCTGCTCGGCCGAGTCGAACATGTCGAACGAGGCGCAGCCCGGCGAGAGCAGCACCACGTCGCCCGGCTCGGCCAGCCCGCGCGCCAAGGCGACCGCCTCGTCCATCGCGGCGGCCCGCTCGACCTTGGCCCGGCGCACCACCGCGGCCAGCGCGTCGGCGGCCTCGCCGATCAGCACCGCGGCCTTGGCGCGCGAGCTGATCGCCTTGCCCAGCTCGGCGAAATCGGTGCCCTTGGCCTTGCCGCCCGCGATCAGCACGATCGGGCGGTTCTCGAACGCGCGCAGGGCCGCGATCACCGCGCCCGGGTTGGTCGCCTTGGAGTCGTCCACGTACTCCACCCCGCCGATCGTCGCGACCGGCTCGAGCCGGTGGTGGAGCGGCGCGAAGCCGCGCACGCCGGCGCGGATCGACGCCACGTCGAGCCCGGCGGCCAGGCCGACCAGGATCGCGCCCATCGCGTTCTCGACGTTGTGCCGGCCGCGCAGCGGGATCTCGTCCGCGTTCATGACGTGCACCGGGCGCGGGTCGCCGGTCGGCGGCGCGTAGACGATCGCCTGGCCGTTGCGCAGGTAGAGCGTCGACTCGCGGTGCGGCTCGGCCGAGAACCACATGCTGCGCGCGTGGACGCGGTCGTGCTCCTCGGCCGGCGCGTCGGGGGCCTTGCGCACGCCGGCCACGATCGGGTCGTCGAGGTTGCCGACGAAGGTGTCGCCCGGGCCCTGGTTTGCGAAGATGCGGAACTTGGCCTCGGCATACTCCTCCATCGAGTGGTAGCGGTCGAGGTGGTCGGGCGTGATGTTGGTGATCAGCGAGACGCGCGGCTTGAACGAGCGGATCGCCTCGAGCTGGAACGACGAGACCTCGGCCACCACCCAGTCCGACGCGGCGGCGCGCGCGGTCTCGCGGATCAGCGCGTTGCCGATGTTGCCCCCGACGTGGACGGTCTTGCCGGCGGCGGCGAAGAGCGCCCCGACCAGCGCGGTGGTGGTCGTCTTGCCCTTGGTGCCGGTGACCGCCACGATCGGCGCCTTGCAGATCCGGTAGGCCACCTCGACCTCGCTGAACACCGGGATGCTGGCCGCCTGCACCCGCCGCACCAGCGGCGAGTTGAGCGGGACGCCGGGCGAGAGCACGGCCACGGTGGTGCGGGCCAGCACCTCGCCCAGCTCGCCGGGCGGGACGAACGGCACGCCGGCCGCGCGCAGCTCGGCCAGCGCCGGGGCGAGCGCGTCGGGCGAGCCCTCGTCGGTCGCGGCGATCGAGGCCACGCGCGAGCGCAGCACCTCGACCGAGGCGCGCCCGCTGCGCCCCAGGCCGATGACGAGGACGTGGTCGTTGTGGTCGAAGCGGCTGGTCGATGCGTTCATGCGGTGCGTGAGATCAGGGCCAAGCCCAGCAGCGAGAGCGCGAGGGAGGCCAGCCAGAAGCGCGCGGTGACCGCCGTCTCCGGCATGCCGCCCAGCTCGAAGTGATGATGCAGCGGGCTCATCCGGAACACCCGCCGCCGCGTGGTCTTGTAGGATGCGACTTGGATGATGACGCTCAGGGTTTCGGCGGCGAACACGCCCCCGATCAGCAGCAGGAGCAAGTGCGCGCCGCTCAGGATCGCGACGCCCGCCAGCGCGCCGCCCAGCGCGAGCGAGCCGGTGTCGCCCATGAACACCCGCGCCGGGTGGCGATTGTAGACGAGGAAGCCGAGCACCGCGCCCGCCATCGCGGCGCCGAAGGCCGCCACGCCGAACGGCGCTCCGGCGATGCCGGCCGCGCAGATCAGCACCAGGAGCGGCGGCACGACCGTCCCGCCAGCTAGCCCGTCGAGCCCGTCGGTCAAGTTCACCGCGTGGGTGGTCGCGAGCACGACGCAGACCGACAGCCCGTACCACAGCCAAGCGGGCACCGTGCCCGGGCCCAGCAGCACCGGCGCGTGCGGCCCGGCGACGAGCAGGAACAGCGCCGCGGCGACCGCGGTCAGGGCGAACTTGGGCAGCGCGCGCAGGCCGCGGTTCTTGCGCTTGCGGATCGAGGCCAGGTCGTCGACCGCCCCGATCGCCATGCAGCCGTACACGAGCACCGCCAGCGCGAGCGTCTCGCGCCCCGGCACGACCAGCAGCGCGACCAGCGGGGCG
>JASLGJ010000079.1 GCA_030150085.1 Candidatus Elarobacter sp.
TGGATCATGCCCAGCCATTTCGGCTCCGGGTAGTTGCCGGCGGCATCCGGCTTGCCCTGCAGCGCCTGGCGCTGGGCGACATAGGCCATGGAGCCGTTCAGCCCGGTCTCCTCATTGTTCCACAGGATGAAGCGGATGGAGCTCGTCGCCGTCGCGGCGACCTCGGTCTACCAGTCCATCGTCACCCAGCGGGCGATCACCGGCATCGCGGGCAGCGCGTTCCCGGTCTACCAGGCTGCCGCGCGCGCGTCGCAGGCAGCGGTCGAGATCCGGGCCTCGCAGATCGCCTACGCGACCAGCGGCGACCGCAAGGAGCTCGACGCCACCACCGACGCCATCGCGCGCTTCGGCGCCGCGTCGGACGCGCTGCTCAAGACCAACACCGACAAGCAGCTGCGCTCCCAGTGGGAGACCGTGCTGACCTCGGAGGCGCTGCTCGAGGCCAAGGCCGGCGAGATGCAGGCCGCCGCCAAGAGCGGCAACCACGCCGCCGTGCTGCGCGTGATCGCCGACGAGAACGCCTACTACGCGCAGATGGCCGACGCGCTGGCCGTCGTCGGCAAGTCCGAGGAGCAGCGCATCGCCGACGCGCAGGCCGGGGTGCTCGCCACCGCGCGCCTCTCGGCGATGACGACGCTGGCGATCACGATCGGCAGCATCATCGCCGCGATCGGCATCGCGCTGGCGACGATCCGCTTCGTCAACGTGCCGATCCTGGCCGTCGCGCGCCGCTTGCGCGACCTGGCCGACGGCGACGCCGACCTGAGCGCGCGCATCAGCGTGGCCAGCAACGACAGCTTGGGCAAGCTCGCCGACGGCTTCAACGCCTTCGTCGCCAACCTGCAGCGGATCGTCGACGACACCCGCACCGCCTCGCGCACGCTGGGCAGCGCCTCGGAGCGGCTCGTCGCGTCGTACCGCGGGCTCGACTCCGGCTTGGCCGAGCAGAACACCGCGATCGCGAGCGCGCGCGTGGCCGCGCAGCAGATCGCGGGCAGCGTCGAGCGCGTGGCCGAGGGCCAGCGCGCGCTCGACGGCGCGGTCGCCGACGCCGGCGCCACCACCACCGAGCTGGTCGACGCGCTGGCCGTCGTGGCGGGCAGCGTCTCGCGGCTCTCGGCCGACGTCGAGGAGACGGTGGCCGCGTTCCAGGAGATCGACCGCTCCGTCTCCGAGGTCGCCGTCGCGGCGGACGAGGCGGCCGGCAGCGGCCGGGTCGCCAACGAGAACAGCGCGCTGGGCGCGCAAGCCGTCGCGCGGCTGGCCGAGTCGTCGCGCGGCGTCGCGGCGGTGCTGGGCTCGGTCAGCGCGTCCGTGGCGCTGCTGGGCGAGACCGGGCAGCGGATCGGCGGGATCATCGAGACGATCGACTCGATCGCCGACCAGACGAACCTGCTCGCGCTCAACGCCGCGATCGAGGCGGCGCGCGCGGGCGAGCACGGGCGCGGCTTCGCGGTCGTGGCCGACGAGATCCGCAAGCTGGCCGAGATGTCGGCCCGCTCGACGCGCGAGATCGGAAGCCTGATCGCCGAGGTCCGCAAGCGCACCGACGTCACCGTCGCCGAGGCCACCGGCGGCGCGCAGCGCTCCGACGACACGCTGCGCGCGGCCGACGAGGCGATCGCCGCGATCGGCCGCTCGACCGAGGCCATCGCGCGCTCCAGCGACCTGGTCGAGCGCATCACGCGCGCCGCGCGCGAGCAGGCCGACTCGACCCGCGCCGTCTCCGACGCCGCCACGCGCATGAGCGCGACCGCCGGCGAGGCGGCCGAGACGCTGCGCCGCCAGGAGGCCGGTACGGCCGAGATCCGCGCCGCGATCGGCGCTATGCGCGAGGTGCAGGAGCGGGTCAGCGAGGCGGTGCGCGAGCAGCTCGACGCGGTCGGCGCGGCGATCGTCGCGATCGACCTCATCCACGACGTGGCCGGCGCCAACGCGTCGGCCGCCACCGAAGTCGACGGCGCGACGCGCGCCGTCGAGAGCAGCGCGGGCACGCTGCTCGCGCTGGTCGACGGCTTCCGCACCGAGGCGCAAGCCGAACCGCTCCACCCGCCGGCCGTTCCCGCCGGCATCGCCTAACACGGAGGAACCACCATGGCAGCCGCCTGCCCACCTACCCCGCCCGCCATCGTGTCGCGCGTCGAAGCCGACTTTCCCGAGATCGCGCGCAAGATGAACAACGAGGGCGGTACCGCGATCGTCAAGCTCGATCTCGACGTAACCGGAAAAGTCAGCAAGAGCTCGGTCCAGAAGTCGGCCGGCAACACGGCGCTCGACGCCGCCGCTGTCAAGGCCGCGCGCGAGACCAGCTACAAGCCCGCCACCGAAGGCTGCAAGCCCGTCGCGTCCGTCTACCTGATGGTCGTCGACATGCGTCCCTAGTGGATTCGCCGTAGGCGAATCCGTCGCGTTTCGGCCTGCGGCCGAAGCCGACGTCGCGTTCGGCCTTCGGCCGAGCCGCTGCGAATCGCACGCCTGGGGGGAGGTAGCCGGGCGAGCGCGTAGCGCACCGCATGCCGCGCTATCTGCACACCTCGATCTTCGTCAACGACATGGCGGCGTCGATCGACTTCTACACGAACAAGCTCGGGCTCGCGCTCCTGGGCGGCCCGCACCACTACCCGGGCAACGCCGACATGGCATTCGTCGGCGCGAGCTGGGACTCGTACATCGAATTGGTCTACGACCTCGAAGAGCACCCGCCGTACGCGCTGGGCAACCGCTACGAGCACCTCGCGATCGAGGTCGACGGCGACCTGCCGGCCGTGCTGGCCGGCCTGCGCGCCAAGGGCGTCAAGGTGACCCAGGACTACAAGAAGTCCCCCGGCGGCTCGCGCGGGATCGCCTTCGTCGAAGACCCCAACGGCATCCCGGTCGAGCTGCTCGAGCCGCGCGAGGGCCCGATCACGTAGCGGAAGCGAGCTGGCTGCTTGCTTGAGGCGCGCCGGCGGGCAAATTCGGGCGGGCGGCGAAGGCGGCGGGTCGATGGAGCAGGACGAAGCCGCCCGCGTGCGCGCCCTCGGCGAGATCGCCGCGGAGTTCGACCTGGACGCGATCCGCGTCCGGACCGGCGAGACCGAGATCGAGATCGTGCGGCGCGACCCGGCCGCGCACGCGCCGGGGCCGGTGGTCTACGCCGCGCCCGCGGCCGCGGCCGGCGGAGC
>JASLGJ010000096.1 GCA_030150085.1 Candidatus Elarobacter sp.
TACGATCTCGCGCGCTCGCTGGCGCACACGATCCGCCCCGGCGACCGCATCGTCGTCACCGACAGCGACCACTACGCCAACGTGATCCCCTGGCGCTGGCTGAGCCGCTTCGGCGCGGGGGTCGACGCGATCCCTGTCGACCACCCGCGCGGCGAGCTGGACGAGACCGCGCTCGCCGCCGCGCTGGCGCGCGAGCCGGTGCTCGTCGCGCTGCCCTGGGCGTCCAACGGCACGGGCAACGTCTTCGACGTCGCCCGCCACGCCCGCGCCGCCAAAGAGGCCGGCGCGCTGGTGATGATCGACGGCGCGCAGGCGGCGCCGCACCTGCGCCTCGACGTGCCGCCCGAGGCCGACGCGGTCTTCTTCTCCGGCTACAAGCTCTACGCGCCGCACTTCGCGGCCTGGTACGCGCACCCCGAGTTCGCGCGCCGCTTCTTCACCGCCGACGAGCCGACGATCCCCAGCGCCCCGATCCACTGGTCGATGGAGACCGGCACCCAGAACCACGAGGGCCTGGCCGGCTGGCTCGGCACCGTGGCCTACCTGCGCAGCATCGGCGCCGGCGACGCCCGCGTGGCGATGGACCGCATAGCGGCCTACGAGCGCGAGCTGACCCGCTACGTCTACGCGAAGTTCGCCGAGCGCGCCGACCGGATCACGCTCTACGGCCGCGGGCCCGACGAAGCGCGCCTGCCGGTGTTCGCCTTCAACGTGCGCGGCGAGACGCCGGAAAACGTCGCCCGCGCGCTCGACGCCGCCAACATCGAAGCCAGCGTGGGCGACTACTACGCTCCGCGCCTGCTCCAGACGCTGGCCCCCGAAACGGGCGGCAACGCCGTCCGCCTCTCCTTCGCTCACTACAACGACACCGAAGACGTCGACCGCTGCTTCGCCGCCGTCGACGCCGCACTGACGGCGAAGGTGTGAGCGCACCGTCACGGACGCAACTCGACCAAACCGGCGAGCGCATCCGCGATGGCAGAGCTACGTCCGAGGATTGGGACGTGCTGACGGAATACCGGTTGAGCGTGCGCGATGCCATGACACCGGTGTTGAACCAGGTTCGAGAACTCGCTCGAGAAGCTGCTTATCCGTTCACGGAACGCCTCAAAACAAACTATTCGGTCGTTCAGAAACTACGTCGGACATCGATCCGGCTACGGCAGATGGACGACATCATGGGTTGCCGGATAATCGTGGCAGATCAAACAGCTCAGGATGACTTTTCAGGCAAAGTCGCCACACTGTCCAACTCGAAGATCCGCGACCGCCGCGCAAACCCATCCAATGGATACCGGGCCGTTCACGTCATCCTAGGGGCGCAGCCATACTTGGAGGTACAGATTCGAACCGAATTTCAAGACGCTTGGGCACAACTCAGCGAGCGCCTCGCGGATCGATATGGGACTGAGGTGAAATACGGAGGCGGTCCCCAAAACGTCTTCTTCGAGATGACTTTCCTAGGGGCGTATATCCAAGTGATCGAGAAAAACCCCGGAAAATCGGCGAGTGAGCTTGGTCTCCCCGGTGGAAACACAGCGGATGATGTCGGACGGGTTATCGCTTCGATCCACGAAAGACTCTTATGATCTACCTGCTCATCTATGACCGAACCGCTCGGAGCGTGTTGGCGCTCGAGGAGTTTCGAGAGTCGGACACGGCACGCTCGGATGCCGAACGCGCAGCGCTGGAAGAGCGCTATCGGCAACGGGAAGACGTAGAGGTCGTCACCCTTACGAGCGATAGTCGCGAAACGCTACGGCGCACCCACGGTCGCTATTTTCTCACCGACGCCGAAATCGTTGCCGAGATCGAGCGCCGCATCGCCTGATGCAAGTCGAACTCGACTGGATCGGACACCTTTGCGCTCTCGAATGACCTCCTAGGAGCACCCCCGCTCCTGGCGTAGTAACTTCAGCCTATGCGGTCTTTCGTGTTCGTGGCGGCGCTTCTAGCGGCCGTGGTGCCCGCGCTTGCCTCGGCGGCTACTTTCACTCCCGAGGATGAGGCGCGGCTGGTCGGGCTGACCGGGCCGGTGTTCTCGCCCGACGGGAAGCGGATCGCGCTGATCCGGACCGATCAGGACCTCGCCGCGGACACCGCGCACACCACGCTGCTCGCGGTCGATGTGGCGGGCGGCGCGCCGCTGGCGCTGACGCACGGGCGCGAGGGGATCACCGAGCCGCAATACTCGCCCGACGGCGCGCTCGTGGCGTACCTTGCGTTCGACGCCAAGCACCGGCGGCAGATCGAGGTCGTGCCGGCGGGCGGCGGCGAGCCGCGCGCGGTCAGCGCGGCGCCGCACGGGGTGCAGCAGTTCGCCTGGCGGCCCGACGGGCGCGCGCTGGTCTACGTCACCGCCGACGACCTGCCCGCCGCGCTCGCGGCGCACCACGACTTCTTCGAGGTCGGCAACGACGACTATTTGAGCCGGGGCGCCGACCCGCCCGCGCACCTGTGGCTGATCGGCGCCGACGGCAGCGGCGCGCGCCGCTTGACCGCCGGCACCTGGAGCGTCGCGCCGCCGGCGGGGCCCGCGCCGGTCCTGTCGTGGTCGCCCGACGGCAAGCGGCTGGTCTTCCTGCGCGTGCGCGACACCCACGAGGGCACCGCGTACCTGAGCGAGGTCGCCGTGCTCGACGCGGCGAGCGGCGCGGTGCGCTCGCTCACCGACCGCCACGAGATGGAAACTTTCGCCGCCGTCTCGCCCGACGGGCGCCGCGTCGCCTACCTGGCCGCGCGCAACGAGGACTCCAACGACGAGAACGACGTCTTCCTCACCGGACCCGGCGGCGGGCGCGGCACCGACGTCTCGGCCAAGCTCGACCGCAACGTCTACCGCGCGCTCTGGGTCGACGCGCACACCCTGCTGGTCGGCGCGCACGACGGCTTGAACCAGGCGCTGTGGCTGCTGCGCGACGACGGCTCGGCGCGGCGCGTGCAGACCGGCGCCGCCCAGCCGAACCAAGGCGGCTGGCTGCACGCCGCGGTCGGACCGCACGGCGCGCTGGCCTACACCGGCGTCACCGCCGACCATCCCACCGAGCTGTGGTACCAGCCCGATCCGAACGCCGCGCCGCGCCGGCTGACCGACCTCAACGCCGCGGTCGGCGCGCTGCAGCCCGCCAAGCTGCAAGCCGTCACCTGGAGCGGCCCCGACGGCTGGGCGCAGAACGGCACGCTGGCTTATCCGCCCGACTACACCCCGGGCCGCAAGTACCCGCTGGTGCTGGTGATCCACGGCGGCCCGCAGAGCGCGGCGACGCTGGCCTACGGCGGACTGACGCAGGCCCTGGCGGCGCGCGGCCTGCTCGTGTTCGAGCCCAACTACCGCGGCAGCGACAACGGCGGCGGCGCCTACCAGCGCGCCATCTTCATGGATGCCGGCGACGGCCCCGGGCGCGACATCATGGCTGGCCTGGCGGCGGTCGAGAAGCTGGGCGTGGTCGACGAGTCGCGCATCGCGGTCAGCGGCTGGGACTACGGCGGCACCCTGACCGCCTGGCTGATGACCCACTACCATCCTTGGCGGACGGCGCTGAGCGGCGGCGCGGTCTACGACTTCACCGACGCTTACGATCTCAGCGACACCGGCATCGCGACCTCCTTCGGCTTCCACGGCTCGCCCCATGTCGATGCCAACGCGAACGACTACCGCGCGCAGTCGCCCCTCACGTACGCGCTCGGCGTGACCTGCCCGGTGCTGCTCGTCCACGACGTCGGCGACCCGCACGCGCCGGTCAGCGGAGCCATGCGCATGTACCGCACGCTCAAGGACAACGGCAAGCCCGTGCGCTTCGTCGCGATCCCGGTCGACGGGCACGGCCCGACCGACATCGTGCGCCGCATCGACCGCGAGAAGCTGTGGGTCGACTGGGCGGCCGACGGCTTGCGGTAGCGGCCGCGGGAACAGGTCCCGAACCGCCTGGGGAGGCCGGGCCGACGCGGCCTGCGTAGACACCGGCGATGCGCATCGTCATCCGCACCGGCAAGCTCTACGACGGCAGCGCGGCCGCGCCGCGCGAGAACGCGGTCCTCGTCGTCGAGGACGGGCGGGCGCGCGTCGCGCCCGAGAGCGAGCGGGTCGAGGGCGAGCGGACCTACGAGGCGGCGGCGGTCACTCCCGGGCTGATCAACTGCCACGTTCACCTCGAGGTGAACGGCGAGCCCAACATGCAGACCGTCTCCATCCTCCGCAAGACGAACGAGCGCGTGCTCTACGCCGCGCACAACGCGCGGCTCTCGCTCGAGGCGGGCGTCACGACGGTGCGCGACCTGGGCGCCTCGGAGGGGATCGCGATCGCGGTGCGCGACGCGGTCGCGCGCGGCGAGCATCCCGGGCCGACGATCCTGCCCGCCGGGCGCGCGCTGTGCATGACCGGCGGGCACGGCTTCTTCATCGGGCGCGAGACCGACGGCCCGTGGGACGCCCGCAAGGGGGTGCGCTGCTCGCGCA
>JASLGJ010000578.1 GCA_030150085.1 Candidatus Elarobacter sp.
GGGCCGAGAAGCTGCCGCGCGACGTGGCCGACGCGATGGCCAAGGAGATCGAGCGCAAGATCCGCGAGGCCGCCGCGAACCTGGAGTTCGAGAAGGCCGCCGCGCTGCGCGACGAGCTGGTCAACCTGCGCAAGCAGATCGGCGGCAACGAGAGAGTCCTGTTCCAAGGCAAGGCCCCGAAGATCTTCCAGCAGGCCCTGCGCGAGCTGATCGGAACCTGACCGGACCCGCGGGCGCGCTCGGGGAGCTGTCGCCCCTGTAGCGAACGAGCGCCGGGTGAGGTATCGCGCGCTCTATTCGTTGGTGGCTGTCGTGCTGGCGCTAGCCGGGTGCACGCGCAACGGGGACTCGTCGGTGGCCGGAGCCGGGCGGCCCTGGGGGCCGCCCGGGGAACTGCGGATCGCGATGGTCGGGGCGCCCAACACGCTCAACCCGGTCCTCTCGACCCAGGCGGTCGAGGTGACGAGCGAGGCGCTGGTGATGGACCCGCTGATCGCGACCGAGCCGGACGGCCGGCTCGTGCCGATCCTGGCCCAGACCGTGCCGACGCTGGAGAACGGGGGGATCGGCAAGGACGGGCTGACGATCACCTACCACCTGCGCCGCGGGGTGAAGTGGCAGGACGGCGCCCCTTTCACCAGCCGCGACGTGGCCTTCACGGTCAGCGCGCTCAACAACCCCAAGACGCTGGTCGGCAGCCGCCACGGCTACGACCTGATCGCGCGGGTCGACACGCCCGACCCCTACACCGCGGTGTTCCGCCTCAAGCGGCCCTTCGCGCCGGCGGTCAACACGTTCTTCGCCCACAGCGACGCGCCGTACATGATCATCCCGGCGCACCTGCTCGCGCGCTATCCCGACCTCAACCACGTCTCGTTCAACGAGCACCCGATCGGGACCGGGCCGTTCAAGATCGTGAAATGGTACCGCGGCGACCGGATCGAGTACGTCGCCAACGACGACTATTTCCTGGGCCGGCCGAAGCTGCGCAAGATCTCGCTGCGCATCATCCCCGACGAAAACACCGCGACCAACCAGTTGCGCGCGCACGAGGTCGACTGGGTCGTGCTGGCGACGCCGAAAGTGTATCCCGAGCTGAAGGGGATTCCGGGCGTCGACGTCCACCTGGTGCCGTTCAACGGCAACGACGCGATCTCGTTCAACACCCAGCGCATCACCGACGCGCGCGTGCGGCGCGCCATCGGCCTGGCGATCGACAAGCCGCGCCTGGTGCGCGAGGTCACCTTCGACACGACCGTGCCGGCTCAGGAAGACTTGCCGCCGCTGATGTGGGCCTACGACCCGCAGGCCGGCACCGCCCAGCGCGACCTGCCCCAGGCGAAAGCGCTGCTCGACGCGGCGGGCTGGCATCCCGGGCCGGACGGCATCCGGGTGCGCGACGGCAAGCGGCTGAGCATCGGGCTGGCCTTCCGCAGCGACAGCAGCACCGACCGCAACCGCGGCGTGCAGATCGCCGCGATGCTCAAGGACGCCGGGATCGAGATCGAGCTCAAGGGTTACACCACCGCGCTGCTCTACGGGCCGCCCGGCACGGGCCTGATGGCGAGCGGGCGCTACGACGCCGCGCTCCAGACCTGGTTCGCCGGCACCGACCCTGACAACTCGACCCAGTTGATCTGCCGCGAGGTGCGCCCCAAGGGCTTCAACTGGCCGGCCTACTGCAACGAGGAGATGGACGCCGCGCAGGAGCAGGCCCTGAGCCACTACGACCGCCCGACGCGCAAGGCGGCGTACTCCAAGATCGAGCGGCTGCTGGCGCGCGACGCCCCGTTCGTCTACCTGTGGTGGCCGCGCCAGATCGAAGCGGTCAACGCCAACCTCAAGAACTTCCGCCCCAACGGCATGGTCGAGGACTGGAACGCCTGGCAGTGGTCGCTCTGATGCTCGCGCGGTGGGGAAACGGCGCGCGCGCGCCGCACACTCGGGCACCACGCTAATCGAAGAGGGGTTCGCATGCACGTCCGCCGCCCGGTCGCCGTCCTCGCCGCCGCCGTTGCCGTAGCGCTCGCCGCGCCCGCCGCGCCGCTGCGCGCGGCGGCGCCGCCCGACATCGTGATCGGCTCGATCCTGCCGCTCACCGGCGCCTCGGCGCAGACCGGAGCCGGGCTGCGGGCCGCGCAAGAGCTGGCCCAGGACCTGGTCAACGGGCACGTCAGCTACCCGCTGCCCGCGGTCGGGCACAATGGCCTGCCGCACGCCGGCGGGGCGCGCATTCGCCTGGTGTTCGCGGACTCGCAGGGCAAGCCCGACCAGGCCCGCGCGGCGGCCGAGCAGCTCATCACCCAGGACCACGCGGTGGCGCTGATCGGCGCCTACACCTCGTCGACCACCGCGACCGCCTCGCAGGTCGCCGAGCGCTACGGCATCCCCTACCTCAACCCCGACTCGTCCTCGCCCGGGCTGACCGCGCGCGGGCTGAAGTGGTTCTTCCGCACGACCCCGCACGACGGCACGTTCGCCGAGAACTTCTACCAGTTCCTCAACGACCTCAAGAAGACCAAGCACGCCGAGGCCAAGCGGGTCGCGATCGTCGGCGAGGACGGCCTGTTCGGCGCGGGCGCGAGCGACGCGGAAGAGGCGGCCGGCAAGAAGTACGGCTACGAGGTCGCGACGCGGGTCGCGTACGCCGCGACGACGACCGAGGTCAATGCCGAAGTGCAGAAGGTCAAGGCCGCCAACCCCGACGTGATCATGCAGGCCTCGTACCTGCCCGACGCGCTGCTGTTCATGCGCGGCTACAAGGAGCAGAACGTCGGCGTCAAGGCGATCCTGGCGCAGGACGCGGGCTTCATCGACCCCGGCTTCGTCAAGACCGAGGGCCGCGACGCCGAGGGCGTGTTCACCCGCGAGGTGTTCTCGCTCGACATCAAGCACCGCAACCAGGCCGTGCCGCTGATCGACCAGCTCTTCCGCCAGCGCTTCGGCGGCAAGCCGCTCGACGGCAACACCGCGCGCGACTTCATGGGCGTGCTGGTGCTGGCCGACGCGATCGACCGCGCCGGCTCGACCAAGCCCGACGCGATCCGCACCGCGCTGACCA
>JASLGJ010000128.1 GCA_030150085.1 Candidatus Elarobacter sp.
CAGCGCGGGGGGCGCCTTGGGGCTGGAGGCCAGGCCGGCCAGGAGCGGCTGCGCGGCGCGCGGCGCGAGCAGGCGCGCGCGCAGCAGGTTCAAGCCGTACGCGCCGGTGGCGAGCTTGACCCGCGCGGTCGGCATCTTGCGCACGAAACGGGCCGCCATGCGAGCCTTCTGGAGCGCCTTGCCGAGCGCGTCCTCGAGCGACTCGGCGGTCTGCGGCTTGATGTGCCACAGGTAGGCGTCCCAGGCGAAGTGCCGCCGCACGCCGTGCGCGCGCAGGCGCGCGCCCAGCTCCGTGTCCTCCCAGCCGTAGAGGTCGAAGGCCTCGTCGAACCCGCCCACCGCGCGCAGCGCCGAAGTCCGCACCGAGACGTTGCAGGTGACGAAGAACGCGTTGGACGCGTTGACCGCGGTCGGCGCGGGCGCATGGTCGGCCGAGGGCACGTTGACGATCGGGCCCGACACCGCGAGCGGGAAGATCTCGCCCTGGTGCGCGGCCGCGTGCGCGGCCAGGAAGTGCGGCGGCACCACCACGTCGTCGTCGACGAACACGATCACGTCGCCGCTCGCGCGCGCGAGGCCGGCGTTGCGGGCCTTGCCGCGGTTGGGCTCGGCGACGTAGGCATACAGCGCGCCGTGCCGCTCGGCGACCGCTTTGGTCGCGTCGGTCGAGCCGTTGTCGACCACGACCAGCTCGCACTCCGGCCCGTTCTCCTGCGCGCGCAGCGAGGCCAGCGCCCCATCGAGCAGCTCGGCCCGGTCCTTGGTCGCGATGACGACGGAGTACTTCACGGGCGGACGGGTTCGAGCAGGAAGGCCGCCATCCGTTCCGCGGCGCCAGCGTGGTGAGCGTAGAGGGCACGCAGCTCCGCGCCGGTGCGCGCGCACCAGGCCGGGTCGTTCCAGCGCTCGGCCGCCGCCCGGGCGACCTGCGAGGGCAGCAGCGTGCCGGCGATCTCCAGGTCGAGCAGCTTGCCGGCGTCGATGTTGGGCTGGGCGAAGTAGGTGAAGCGCTTCACCACCCCCAGCACCGCGGCGCGCTTGAGCGGCGTGCCGATCAAAGGCAGCTTGCCGAGGTACTGGAACGGTCCGCCGATCACCGCCAGCTCGGGCGCCTGCAGCGGCGTGCAGACCACCGCCGGCACGCCCAGCGCGGCCAGCTCGACGACCTTCGTGCCGGGGATCGTCACCGCCAGCCGAGCCGCCGCCGCGGCGCGCATGGCCGCGCGCACGAGCGGGAAGCGCTCGCCCTCCGCGACGACGTCGCCTTCGACCAGATCGGCGGGCGCGCCGTACGCAAGCGGGATCTCGCCCCCGGCGCGCAGCGCGGCGCGCAGCACGCCGTCGGGCACGAAGGGCGAGCCGGCGAAGGCGATCGGCACGCCGGGCAGCATGCGGCGCAGGTTGAGCGCGACCCGCACGAACATCGGAAAGACGTTCGCCACCTCGGCCTTGCGCGAGCCGGGGAAGAGGATCACGCCGTCGCGCGCGGCGTCGCCGGGCGGGTCGCCGTAGGCGCCCGCGGCCTCGCCCAGCGCGCCGTCGATGGCGAGGTTGCCGATCGTGCGGATGCGCTCGGGCGGCGTGCCCCAGCCCAGCAATTGCGCGCGGTTGGCCTCGTCGACCGCGAACACGCGCGCGAACGTGCGCGCGTACCGCTTGCGCGAGAACTTGTACGAGGTCGCCTCGCCGCCCAGCCGCGCGTGCACGCGGGCCGCGTGCGAAAGGTCGCCGCCCAGGTACTGCACGCGGTCCACGCGCGCCGGCAGGCCGTCCACCGCCCGGCCCAGCGCGAGCCGCAGGTACGCCGCCGGCGGGTACGCGCGCACGCCGGGAAACAGCGCCTCGACGTACGCCGCCTCGCGCCCGGTGGCGAAGTCGTCCGGCACCCCGAGCACGTGGATCTCCGTCGCCGGATCGCGCCGCCGCAGCGCCGCGACGAGCGGGCGCACCCAGCCCGCGAACTCACCGGGGCCATTGGCGGTGATGACGATCTTCATGCGACCGACGCTCCGCGCACCGTCGTCCTGGAGCAGTTCACGATAGCACGGAGCCTAGCGGCGGATCGCGGCGACGAGGTCGGTCGTGCTGCGGCCGGCTTGGTGCGGAGCGAGCACGAGCACGCCGCCGTGGCGCTCGACCACGTAGCGCTCGGGCAGCTCCTCGACGCGGTACTGCGCGCTCTTGACGTGCACGTCGGGACGGAGGCGGTCGAGCAGCACCTCGGGCGTGCGCTCGCCGAAGCCGACCACCGCGTCGACGCTGCGCAGCCCGGCCAGCACCCGCGCGCGGTCGGCGAACGGCACGATCGGGCGCTCGGGGCCCTTGAGCCGGCGCACCGTCTCGTCCTCGTTGAGCAGCACGATCAGCGCGTCGCCCTGCGCCCGCGACCAGGCCAGATAGCCGACGTGGCCGACGTGCAGCAGGTCGAACACCCCGTTGGTCGACACGACGCGCTTGCCCGCGGCCCGCTGCGCTTCGCGCCAGGCGACGGCACCGTCCGCATCGAGCACCAGGCCGGCGAACGGCTCGGCCTCCGTGCGCCGCACGCTCCCCGCTCCCGCCCCGTCCTCAGCTTCCACCGTCGTGCTCCATCAGGGCGACGATCTCGTCGGCGGTGGCGGTCGCGGTGCCGAGCTTCTCCACCACCGCGCCGGCCGCGAAGTTGGCCAGCTGCACCGCGGTGGCGGCGTCGCTGCCGGCGGCGAGCGCGAGGGTGAGCACCGCGACGACCGTGTCGCCCGCGCCCGAGACGTCGAACACCGTGCGCGCCACGGACGGCACGTCGACCCGCTCGCCGTCGCGCCCGAACAGCGACATGCCGTCGCCGCCGCGCGTGATCAGCACGTAGCGGCAGCCCAGCAGCGTCAGCAGCGCGCGCCCGGCGCGCTCGAGCGAGTCGCGATCCGTGATGGCGATCCCGCTCGCCCGCGACGCCTCGCCCACGTTGGGGCCGATGCACGTCACGCCCGCGAACATGCCGACGTTCTGCGGCTTGGGATCGGCGACCACCACCGGCGCGCCCAGCGCGGCCTCGACGATGTCGCGCGAGAGCAGGCCCTTCGCGTAGTCGCTCAGCACGACCGCGTCGCAGTCGCGCAGGACCTGGCGCACGCAGTCGACCACCCGCGCGCGGTCGCCGTCGCGCAGCGCCGCGGTCGACTCCCAGTCCGCCCGCACCACCTGCTGGTTGTGCGCCACCACGCGCGTCTTGCGCGTGGTGGGACGGTCGGTCAGCGTCACCAGGCCGCGCGCGTCCACGCCCAGATCGTCGAACATGGCCCGCGCGCGCGCGCCCTCGGCGTCGTCGCCGACCCCGCCGACGACCGACACCCGCGCGCCCAGCGCGCGCAGGTTGCTGGCGACGTTGCCCGCCCCGCCCAGGGTGAAGGTGTGCT
>JASLGJ010000133.1 GCA_030150085.1 Candidatus Elarobacter sp.
GGTCGCGCGTCGCCAGCGCGCCGCGCAGCGCGGTGCGGCCGCGCGCGCCCAGCGCGGCGAAGAGCAGGGCCGATTTGATCTGCGCGCTGGCGATCGTCACTTCGGCCGCGATCCCGCGCGCGGCGGGGTTGCCGTGGACCGCGAAGGGCGCGGTGCCGCCCGGCGCGAGCTCGAAGCGCGCCCCGAACCCGGCCAGCGGCTCGGTCACCCGGCGCATCGGGCGCGAGCGCAGCGAGGGGTCGCCGTCGAGCGTCACCGTCAGCGGGCGGGTGGCCAGGATGCCGGCCAGCAGCCGCATGGTGGTCCCGCTGTTGCCGCAGTCGACCGGCCCGGCCGGGGCCGCGAACGCGCCCCCGCAGCCTTCCACGACGAGCGCGTCGCCCTCGTCGCGCATGCCGACCCCGAGCGCTTCGAGCGCGCGCCGGGTCGAGCGCACGTCGAGCCCGGCCGGCAGGCCGCGCAGGCGCGAGGTGCCGCGCGCCAGCGCGGCGAGCATCAGCACCCGGTGCGCGATCGACTTGTCGCCCGGGACGCGGAGGCTGGAGGATCCTGTGGTGGCCGTCATCTCTGGGTGGTGCTTGCCGCTCGAAACGAACGAGCCCCCCGCCGGATCGGCGAGAGGCTCGTGGTGTGCGCTGTGCCGCCTACCTACGCGAACGCCGAAACCGACCGCCACGAAGAGCTCGGGGCGCCGTGATACCAGCGGTGCGCAGGGCGGAACGACATGTGAGCCGAGTAGACCACGCCCGCGGGCGGGTTGTCAACCTGCGGCGCTGCGGGTCGCCTCGGCGAGCGAGCCGGGCGGCGCACCCGTCGGCAGAGGGTCGAGGACCGGCCAGCCGCGCGTGCGGGCGACGGCTTCCAGGGCGGGGTCGCCGCCGACCGCGTGCGGGTGGCCGACCAGCTCCAGCAGGGGCAGGTCGGAGCGGTCGTCGCCGTAGGCGTGGCAGCGCGCGAGCGCGCTGCCGGCGCGGGCCGCGTAGGCCGCGGCGGCGCGGGCCTTCCCGGCCCCGATGGTCTGCGGGTCGCCGATCGTGCCGGTGTAGCGGCCGCCTGCGGCGAGCAGCGGCGTGGCCAGGATCGTCTCGACGCCCAGGTACCGGGCCAGCGGGCGCAGCGCGGCGGCGAACGAGCCCGAGACGAACACCGGCTCGGTTCCCGCTCGCGCGTGCGCGCGCAGGGCCGCGACCGCGGGCTCGACCAGCAGCCGCGGCAGCTCCGGTTCGAGCGCGGCGAACCAGTCCTCGCCGGCCTGCGCGACCTCGGCCACGTCGCGCCCGGCGAACCAGCGGTAGTAGGCTCGGTTGATCGTCTCGCGCTCCGCGCCGCCGCGCTCGAGCGCGCGCATCTCGGCCGCGAACGCGCGCTCCTCGCGCGCGCCCGCGGCGCCGCGCGCGCGGTACCAGAAGGCCTGGAAGGCGAACATGCTCTTGGTGCGGAGCAGCGTTCCGTCGACGTCGAAGAACGCCGCCGCGCGCGCTTCCATCAGACCTCGCTCGGCACGCGGTGCTGCCCGCGGCTCTTGCGGGCGAAGTCGGGATCGTCGCCGAGCGCGCCGCCTTCGGCCCAGCGGTTGCGCGGGATCTCGCTGATCAGCACGGTGATCTTGTCGAGCGGCGCGCCGGTGACGCGCGCGACGGTGTCGGTCAGCGCTTCCATCAGCTCGCGCGCGGTGTCGTCGCTCTGCGGCGACCAGGTGGTGACGTGGAGGATCGGCATGACGTACTCCTATGCGGTGCGGAACTCGTGGAACGAGGGCGCGGGCAGCTTGAGCTGGGCGTGGATGTCGCCGCCCAGTCCGAACAGGCCGATCGCGCCGCCGTGGCTCATCTGGTAGCTCATCCAGAGCACCACCACGTTGACGATGCGGTTGGCGCCCGGCTGGTCGGGATCGGGAAACGCGCCGGGCATGCGCGCGGCGTACGAGGCGCTCCCCTGGGCGTCGGTGACGAACACGTTGGGCACGCCCAGCGGTCCGGGACGGGTCTTGTGGCGCGGGTCGAGGTCGTGCGCGCGCAGCGCCATCACCGTGTACAGGCTGTCGGGGATGAGGTCGGCGAACCCGAACGCGAAGCAGCCGTCCCGCCCGTCGTCGGAGACCGACACCGTCACGCTGCCGCGCGCGCGGACCCACTCGCCCAGCGTGATCGGTGCGGTGCGGCGCCGCCCGTCGTTCGCGCGCAGATCGGGAATCGGCGTGGCGTGGAACGGGAAGCTCGGCCGCCGCGCGCTCGCCGCGCCGGGCACCTGCTCGGGCGCGAAGACCATCGGGTAATTGTTGCACGGCAGCGGGAGCGGCAGCGTGTGCAGGACCGTGCGCGCCAGCCGCTCGGGCAAAGGCAGCCCGAGCTCCTCGCGGATCGTGTACGGGGCGTTCTCGCCGAAGGGCGGGCAGGGTGTGTCCGCGGCGACGATCGCGCTGCCCCACTCCGCCCTCACCGTGCCGTCCTCGGCGCGCCGGTTGAGCCGCCCGATGACGATGAAATTGCCGTCCTGGTCCATCACCTCGCTGGGCGGGTAGAGCGGCCCCTGCGTCGTCACGGCCAGCTCGTGCGTGCGCGCACCGGGCGCCGGGGCGCGCTCAAGCTGACTTCGCATGGAGCTCCTGCATGTGCGTGTGGAAGGCCGCGGCGGCCAGCTCGCTCTCTTTCTTGAGCAGGCGCGACTCGTCGAAGGCGACGAACGCCACGTCGACCTGGGCCGCCGTCGTGCCGACCTGCTCGATTTCCATCGTCGCGCTGAACGCGAGCTTGTGCGGGTTCGAGACGTCGTGGCTGAGCACGCGATAGCGGATCGTGGCAGGGACCGGGAACAAGAACCGCTCGAAGCGGACCGCCATCTCGTTGATCACGAAATAGTAGCGGATGTCGGGCTCGGTCACGAAGTAGTGCTCGGTCACCGCCAGAAACGCTTGCCGCGCGGCTTCGACGAGCAGCATTCCTTGCAGGTGCTGGCCGGTCTGGTGGTCGGCCATGATCTCGCAATCGTCGTCGACCAGCAGGTCGAGCTCGAACGTGTCGGGCGCGACCCGGCGCGGCTCGGATACGAGGGAGTTCTGCGCTTGGCGCTTGTGGCAGAGCTTCGCATCCGCCGGCTGCGCCGACAGCTGCCAGAAGCTCCAGTCGATCTGGTGGTCGTGCGCGGAGCGTTCGGCGAGCTGCCGGATCTCGGCGATGTCCGACGTACCCAGGCCTTGCCCGGCCACCAGCGAGACGGAACTCTCGCTCACCGGGTGCTGCGAAGCGAGACGCTCGCGCAAGACGGAGATCGTCAGCGCGCCCTTGTCGACGGTGAAGGCCTCGAATTTGTCCCCTACGACGAGGACCAGTTTGGAATCCAACGGAGTCTCCTCTATGAACGCTGTTGCGGTGAGAATGAAGTGAAGGTCAGCGTGCGGCCGGCTCGGGCCGGGGGTCGGGAAGCAGGATCAGGACCAGCGCGAGCGCGACCGCGCAAGTCGCCGGAACGACCACGCCGGGCCAGCCGTAGCGCAGCCAGAGCGGGCCGAGCACGAGGCTCGCGATGCCGCCGCACGCCAGGCAGACCAAGAGATAGAGCGACGAGCCCGCGCCCTTGCGCGCCGCCGGCACGACGCGCGCGAGCAGCACGAGCACCGCGGGCTGGCACATGAAGACGCCCAGGAAGACGCCGAGCAGACCGGCCGCCGCCGCCGCCGCGCTCGACGCGCCGAAGAGCACGAGCTGCGAGACGACGACGATCGCCAGCCCGGCCGCGCCGACCCGCGCGGCGGGAAAGCGCGCCGTGAGCATGCCCGAGACCGGCGCGCCGACGTCCGCGGCCTAGCCGACGAACGAGATCCAGCCGATCCGCGCGGTCGAGAGGTGAAACGGTGCGCCCTGCAGCCGCAGGGTGAGAAACGTCGTCAGGCCGAGGTAACCGAAGAACAGCAGCAGCCCGATCGCGAGATAGCGCAGCACCGGCCCGCCGCGCAGCAGCGCGAGCGTGTCTCCGTAGGCGCTCGCGAGCGGCAGCTTCGCGCCGGGCGGGTCGGCTTCGCGGGTGAAGGCGGCGAAGCACGCCGCCGCGCCCGCGACGAGGAGTCCCGCGCCGACGAAGCTCGGGCGCCAGCCGAACGCCGCCGCGGCGATGCCGCCCAGGGATCGCCCGAGCGTCACGCCGACCACGCTCGCGGCGATCAGCAAACCGAACCAGAACCCGGTGCGCGCGGCCGGAACGATGCGCGGCACCACGGCGAAGCTGGCCGCCGGAACGGCCGCGGCCGCGACGCCGGCCAGCGTCATGAGCGCGGTGAACGCGCCCAGCGAGCCACTGAACCCGGCCGCGACGAGCAGCGCGGCGAGCGCGCCGCCCCCGGCCAGGATCAAGTGCTTGGCGCGGACCCGGTCGGTCAGCGGGCCGACCAGGAAGAAGGCCGCGGCGTAGGCCAGCAGGGGGTAGCCGAACGCGCCGCGCGCCGCGGCCGGCGTGACGCCGAACGCGGTCGCGAGCTCGCCCAGCAGCGGCTGGGTGACGTACATGCTGCCGACCGCGATGACGGTCGCCAGGCAGGCCAGCACGGGACCGGAGTCGACCGCGCTCGCGGCGGCGGCCCGCTCTCCGGCGCGGACGGCGTGCGCGCTCCTCACGGCAGCGCCCGCGTCATGCCGCCGTCGATGGTGATCGCGGCGCCGTTGATCTGCTTGGCGTCACCCGAGACGAGGTAGGCGACGGCGCCCGCCACGTCGTCCGGGGCCAGAAAGCTGCCGCTGGGGATCAGCTCGCGGACCTGGCGGTTCACCGCCTCGGCGTCGGTGCCCGCGGCCGCGCCGATCGCCTGCGCGGTCTGCGCCCACAGCGGCGACTCGACCACGCCGGGGTGAACCACGTTGACCCGCACGCCGCGCGTGCCCAGATCGCGCGCGACGGCCTTCACGAAGCCCGAGAGCGCGCTGTTGACCGTGCTGTTGACGGCGAAGAGCGGGTCGGGATCGCGCGCGAACGCGCCGCTGACCACCACCACGCTGCCCTGCGGGGAGCGCTCGAGATAGGCCGCCGCCGCGCGCACCAGGCGCACCGCGCCCAGCAGCTTGACCTCGATGGTGTCGCTCCACATCGCCTCGGTGGTCGTCTCCAGGCGCCCGAACGGGCCGTCCCCGGCGGCGTGCACCAGCACGTCGATGCCGCCGAAGCGCGCGCCGATGGCCTCGATCGCCTCGACCACGCCCGCGTCGTCGCGCAGCTCGACGACCTGCACCTCGATGTCGCCCAGGTCGTACGCGGCGCCGGTGTGCCGCACCGCGTCCTCCGCGATCGCGTGCTTGGCGCGCTCCAGGCGCTCCGCGTCACGGCCGAGGATGATCACCGTCGTGTTGTCGCCCAGCAGGCGCGCCGCGACGGCTTGGCCGATCGCGCCGGTGCCGCCGCTGACGACGGCCACCCGGCGCTTGCGCGCGGCGCTCATGCCGCGACCGGCGCGCCGAGCGCGCGGTAGAGCTTGGTGTAGAGTCCCTCGGCGCCGCCGGCGATGAACTGGTCGCCGGCTTCGGCCACGATGTTCTTGTAGCGCGCGGAGTCGAAGACGCTCTGGTAGGCGGTCCTGTCGCAGGAGAAGCCGGAGAAGAACATCACGCCCGGCTGCGTGCTCAGCACGCTGTGATAGGCCAGGAAGACCTCGATCTCGGGCGCGTTCCGCACGACGTCGAAGATCGTCCGCTCGCGCCAGGCCCGGTACTGCGCGTAGAGCGGCGGCTTGACCTCGATGTGGCGCAACTGCAGCCAGGGCGTGCTGGGAATCGTGTCGCGCGACGGCTTGGGCGCTTCGACGAACGAGAGCACCTCGCGCCGCACGTCGCCGGCCAGGAACGGCGCGACGAGCGCGGACTCGCGCTCCCAGCCGGCTTCCAGCGCGGCCAGGTCGAGCGCCGTGCCGGCCGGCGCGAGCGCGATGATCTCGCCGTCGGCGACGCTCTCGAACAGCCGCGCGCCGGGCGCGCTGGTCGACTGCAGCGCGGCGCGCACGCGCGCCGCGTGCGCGGGCTGAGCCGAGTACGCGCTGAGCACGACGTGCGATGCCGGCGCGCCTTCGACAAGATCGGTGGGTGTCGTCGTATGCAAGGTAATCTCCTCGAAGTGTTTTAGCGGGAAGCACAGTATCGCGCAACCAGTGATCATTTGAAGCGATAAAAGGCGTAATGAGCGCGGTGCTTTCGTTCACGTTTCAACGCGAACGAAGAACATCGCTTAACCGTAATGATGCGGACGCACAACGCGTAACAAATGGCCGAAACGCACCCGGCGGGCCGTGCAGTGCAAAAAAAGTACCGGCGCCGACGGCGATCGGCACCGGTGGAACGTTCGCGGATGGATTTCGTAGGGTTGGTGAATCGCGCGAGCGCGCCGCGCGTCAGCGCAGCGCGGCGGTGGTCTGGTTGACGAAGCGCATGTCGGCGTAGCGCGCGCCGGCCACGGTGCCGCTGGGAACGATCCGCTCGATGCGCGCGAGCTGCTCGGGCATCAGCGCGACGCCTGCCGCGGCGACGTTCTCTTCCAGGTAGGCGACGCGCTTGGTGCCGGGAATGGGAAACACGTCCTCGCCCTGCGCCAGCACCCAGGCCAGCGCGGCTTGGCTCGGCGCGACGCCCAGCTCGCGCGCGAACTCCCGCACCAGGTCGGCCAGAACGAGGTTGCGGGTGAAGTTCTCGCCCACGAAGCGCGGCGAGGTGCGGCGGTAGTCGTCGGGCGCGAGATCGTCGAGCGAGCGGAACGTGCCGCTCAAAAAGCCGCGCCCGAGCGGGCTGTAGGGCACCAGCGCGATGCCCAGCTCGCGGATCGTGTCGAGTACGCCGTCGTTCTCGACGTCGCGCGAGAAGAGAGAGTACTCGGTCTGCAGCGCGGCGATCGGGTGGGTGCGGTGCGCGCGCCGGATCGTCTCCGGCGCCGCTTCCGACAGGCCCAGATGGCGCACTTTCCCGGCCGCCACCAGCTCGCTCATCGCGCCGACGGTCTCCTCGATGGGCACGCTGGGGTCGGCGCGGTGCTGGTAGTAGAGGTCGATCGTGTCGACGCCCAGCCGGCGCAGCGAGTCGTCGCAGCAGCGCCGCACGTAGTCCGGCGCGCCGCTGATGCCGCGCGCGGCCGGGTCGGCGCTGCGCACCAGCCCGAACTTCGTCGCCAGGAAGACCTCGTCGCGGCGCCGCGCGATCGCGCGCCCCACGAGGCGCTCGTTCTCGCCCACGCCGTAGGCGTCGGCGGTGTCGAGGAACGTCACGCCCAGGTCCAGCGCGCGCTCGATCGTGCGGATCGACTCCGCGTCGTCGTGCGCGCCGTAGAACTCCGACATGCCCATGCAGCCCAGGCCGAGCCGGGAGACCCGCTCTCCGCTGCTGCCGAAGGCCGCTCTCGTGATGGTGGTCATGGCCTGGTTGTAGCACCGCGCCCGCGGCGCAACCAGACACCGGGCGATGGTATCACTCGGACTGGATGGATCACGATGCCCGGCGCGCGGAGCTGCGCGCCTTCCTGGTGAGCCGCCGCGCGCGCATCCGCCCCGAGGACGCCGGCCTGCCCAGCGGAGGCCGGCGGCGCGTGCCGGGCCTGCGGCGCGAGGAGGTCGCCGCCCTGGCCGGGGTCGGGGTGACCTGGTACACCATGTTCGAGACCGGCGTCGCGCAGGGCGTGTCGCGCGAGGTCGTCGCCAGCGTGGCGCGCGCGCTGAAGCTGTCGCCCGCCGAGCAGGGTTACCTGGGCGCGCTCGCCGAGGGCATCGCCCGGCCGACCGGCGACTTGGTCGTCGACCCGCTGGTGCTGCGCGTGCTGCACGGCTGGGTCGAGGCTCCGGCCTACGTCATCACGACGACCTGGGACGTCATCGCCTGGAACGTCCCCTACGCGCGCGTGTGGCGGGTCGACGCCGCGCACCAGGAGCCGTTCAACGTGGTGCTGCGGACCTTCGTCGACCCCGCGGTGCGGGCCATGCACGGTGAGGCTTGGGAGGGCTTCGCGAGCGCGCTGGTGGCGATGGTCCGCACGGGCTGGGGCGGGCATGCCGGCGACGCGCGCTACGCCGCGCTGCTCGAGACGCTGCACGAGGATCCCGGTTTCGGTGCCATGTGGCAGCGCCACGACGTCTCGCACCCGCTCGAGATCACCCGCGGCGCGATCGTCTCGCCGGACCTCGGCCCGTTCGCCTACGAGGTCCTGAACCTGCCCCTGCCGACCTCGGTGCAGCAGACGCTGGTCGTGCAAGTCCCGGACGTGGCGAGCGCGGAGCGGCTTCGGGCCGCGCTGCGGCGAAGCGGCCGCCCATGACCACCCTCGCCGTTCCGCCCGCGCTCCTCGCCGAGACCATCGAGCTGCGGCGCGACCTGCACGCCCACCCGGAGCTGGCCTTCGCGGAGCACCGCACCGCCGGGATCGTGGCCGAGCGCCTGCGCGCGCTGGGGCTGGAGGTCCACACCGGGATCGGCGGGACCGGCGTGGTCGGGCTGCTGACCGGGGGGCGGCCGGGGCCGACGATCATGCTGCGGGCCGACATGGACGCCCTCCCGATGCCCGAGGAGAACGACGTTCCCTACGTCTCCCAGAACCCCGGCGTGACGCACGCCTGCGGGCACGACGCGCACGTCGCCATGCTGCTGGGCGCGGCCCGCGTGCTGGCCGGGCGCAGCGCCGAGCTGCGGGGCCGGATCGCCTTCGTGTTCCAGCCCGCCGAGGAGGGCGGGGGCGGGGCCAAGGCCATGCTCGACGACGGGCTGATCGCGCGCTTCGCGATCGAGCGCGCCTACGGGCTGCACGTCACGACCGTGCTGCCCAGCGGGCAGCTCGGACTGCGCCCCGGCCCGCTGATGGCCTCGGTCGACTCCTTCGATTTAGTGGTCGACGGGGTGGGCGGGCACGGCGCGATGCCGCACCGCTCGGTCGACCCGGTCGTCGTCGCGGCGGAGGTCGTGGGCGCGCTGCAGCGCGTGGTCTCGCGCGAGATCGACCCGCTCGAGCCCGCGGTGGTGACGATCGGCGCGATCAGCGGCGGCACGACCTACAACGTCATCCCGCCCCGGGTGTCGCTCAAGGGCACCGTGCGCAGCTTCGCCGAGGCCACCCGCGAGTCGATGGAAGGGCGCGTCCGGCGCATCGCCGAGCACACCTGCGCCTCGGCCAACGCGACCTGCTCGCTGC
>JASLGJ010000192.1 GCA_030150085.1 Candidatus Elarobacter sp.
GACGATCGGGCTCTACAATTCGAAGGCGAAGAACGTCATCGCGCTGAGCGAGCGACTGCTTGCCGAGCATGGCGGGGCGGTTCCCGCCGACCGCGACGCGCTGGAGCGGCTGCCCGGCGTCGGGCGCAAGACCGCCAACGTCGTGATGAACGTCGCCTTCGGGGACGAGACGATCGCGGTCGACACGCACGTCTTCCGCGTCGCCAACCGCACCGGGCTGGCACGCGGCAAGACGCCCGCACTGGTCGAGGCCGGGCTGGAGAAGGTGACGCCCGCGCCGTTCCGCCGGCACGCGCATCACTGGCTGATCCTGCACGGCCGCTATGTGTGCAAGGCGCGGCGCCCCGAATGCTGGCGGTGCATCGTCGCGGACCTTTGCGCGTTCAAGCCCAAGACGCCCGCGCCCGCGGCGCCTGTGGAGGTCTGATGCGCCTGTTCCTCGCCCTTCCCCTCCTGATCGCCGCTGCGGCGCGCGACGTGCCCGCCGCGACGCCCGCCGGGCCGCCCGTCTCGTGCATCCCGATCGCGCAGATCCAGGAGACGCGCGTGCGCGACGACCGCACGATCGACTGGATCATGCGCGGCCGGCAAGTGTACCGCACCACGCTGGCCGATGCCTGCCCCGAACTCGGCATCGAACAGCGCTTCGCCTACGAGACGTCGCTCAGCCAGCTGTGCGCGAACGACATCATCACCGTGCTGCACGAGACGCCGATCTACCGCGGCGCGAGTTGCGGCCTGGCGCCGTTCCAGCCGGTGACGCTGGCGCATCGCTAGCGGCTGGCCTAGGCTCGCGCGTCCGACCGGAGGATCGCCCATGCGCCGTCTCGCCCCTGCCCTTGTTCTTGCGCTGGTCGCCGCCGCCCCGGCGGCGTCGCCGGGGCTCTCCGCCGCGATCGCCTCGCCCGATCGCGATGCCAAGCTCGTCGCGCGCGATGGCGCGCGCCATCCGGCCGAGCTGCTGACCTTCTATGGCGTGACGCCGCGCTCCACCGTGGTCGAGATCTGGCCCGGCGGCGGCTACTGGACCGAAATCCTGGCGCCGCTGCTGCACGACGGCGGCACCTATTATGCGGCGCTGGGTGTGCCGGGCGGCAGCCATGTCGAGAACGCGTTCGCCGCGCTGTCCGGGTCGGCGAAGGCGACGATGGCGGCCAAGCCCGCGTTGTACGACCGCGTGCGCTACACCCAGTTCGGCCACGGCCACCCGGCGCTCGCCCCTGCGGGCAGCGCCGACGTGGTGCTGACCTTCCGCAACCTCCACAACTGGATGGGCGACGGCGACGCGCCCGAACTGCTCGCCGCGATCCACGCCGCGCTCAAGCCCGGCGGCGTGCTCGGCATCGAGGATCACCGCGCGCGGCCGGTGGCGCCGCAGGACCCGCAGGCGAAGAGCGGCTATGTCCGCCAGGACTATGCGGTGAAGCTGATCGAGGCCGCGGGGTTCAAGCTGGTCGGCTCGTCCGAGGTCGCGGCCAACCCGAAGGATACCACCGACTGGCCCAAGGGCGTGTGGACGCTGCCGCCGAGCTTTGCGCTGGGCGACGTCGACCGCGCGAAATATGCGGCGATCGGTGAGGCGGACAGCTTCGAGCTCAAGTTCCGCAAGGTCGGCCGCTGATCGCGGGGCTGGCGCGCCGCCGCGGGCGCTGCTAGGCGGCCATCACCCGCACCCGTAGCTCAGCTGGATAGAGCGCTGCCCTCCGAAGGCAGAGGTCACAGGTTCGAATCCTGTCGGGTGCGCCACGCCGCCGACAGCTTCCCGGAACACCTGCGCGGGTGCGATCAGAGGTGGAGATCGGCGGTGACAAAGGCGCGGGTCGAGCGCGGGACGCCGACGTGATCGATCCAGCGCGCATAGGTCGCGCGCAGCGACAGCCGGCGGGCGATCACCGTACCGACGCCCCCGCCCGCCGAGCTCGCGACGAAATGCGCGTCGCTCGTGCCCGCCTCGGCGCGATCGAGGAACACGAAGGGCTCGAGCGTCAGCGGCCGGCTCAATACCGTCCATCCCACTTCCGCCGAGGTCGCGACGCCGTGGTCGCCCGTCGCGTCACCCGGTGCGAAGGCGCGTGACGAGCGTTGGCCGCCGATCTGATACTGGAGCAGCCCCGGCAAGTCGCCGCGCGTCGCCAGCTGCCAGTCGGCGCGCAGCCTGAGCTGCACGTCCTTCGCGAGCGCGGTGGCGAGCGAGGCCGATCCCTGGAACAGGACGGGCGCGCGATGGGTATCCGACAGCCGCTCGTCGACGCTGGCGAGCGTCGCCTGCTGCTGCAGCGTCGCTGTGACTCCCGGCGCGGCATAGACCAGCGCCGCGCCCAGCGAGCCGTCGGTGGCGAGGTTGCGGATCACTTGGTTGCCCGACACGCTGGTATCGGATCGGCTGCGCAGCACCGCGGCGGTACCGGTGAGGCTCAGCCGGTCGGTGGCGGCGAGCAGCAACGCGGCGTCGGCGCCGACCGACAGCGACGTCCCGGTCACGTCGAGCGCGGCGAGCGGGCCCTCGGTGACCAGCGTGTGGCCATAGGTGACGGTCGCGCCGAGCCGAAGACGCGCGCCGACCGGCGTGCTGTACGTCGCGGTGCCGCTGCGCACGCCGCGCGAGCCGACGCCGACCAGC
>JASLGJ010000201.1 GCA_030150085.1 Candidatus Elarobacter sp.
GGGCGCGACCGCATCTTCGTCGGCGTCCCGCGCGCCGGGGCCGGGCAGCGCGCGCGCTCCAACGAGCTCGGCCGGCGCCAGCTCGAAGCGCTCGCCGCCGGCATGGGCTACCGGGTCGTCGAGCTGGCCGTCGCCCCCGACGTCGTCCGGCTGCGCAACGTGTTCAACCTCGTCGCCGCCGACACGGTCGTGGCCGCGCCCGAGCGGGTCGACCTGGTCGCCGCGACCGACCTGCGCGTGGTCGAGGTCCCGCGCGGCGAGGAAGCCGCCGCGAGCGTGCTGGCCTTCGGCGAGCGCCGGGTGATCGCGAACCTGCGCTTCCGCGAGTCGATCGCGCTGATGCGCAAGGCGAAACTTGCGGTCGAAGCGATCGACCTGTGGGAGTACGGCAAGGCCGGCTACGGCCCCAACGCCCTCGTCCTCGCCGTGAAGCGCGGGTAACGTCACGCGCATCGCAGTCGGTCACGTCGCTGCGCGCCGTGCCGGGGGGCGCGCCGGCGTCCGCCGGCCTCCGCAGTGGGCCCGATCGGTGGGGGTTCCCGCATGCGGATAGCAGTGTTGTCCGACATCCACGGCAACCTCCACGCGCTCGACCGCTGTCTGGAGGACGTGCGCGAGCGCGGCGGGGCCGACGTCATCGTGGCCGCGGGCGACCTGTGCCTGGACGGTCCCAAGCCCAAGCAGGTCCTCAAGCGGCTGGACGAGGTCGGCGCGCGCTGCCTGCGCGGCAACACCGACCGCATGGTGGGCGAAGCCGACCTCGACCAGCTCGATCCCGAGGACGCGCGCGGCGTGCGCTGGGTGCGCGAGCGGATCGGGGAGGAGCGCACGCGCGCGCTGGCCGAGCTGCCGTTCTCGCTGAGCTTCGGCGAAGGCGAGGACGGGCTGCTGATCTGCCACGCCAACCCCAAGTCCGACGACGAGCACGTCTGGCCCGACGCCTACGACGACACGCTCGAGCGCCTGTTCGACGGCGTGCCGCAGCGGACGATCGCCTTCGGCCACCTGCACCTGCCCTACGTGCGCGTTTGGCGCGGGCGCACGCTGGTCGACGTCGCCTCGGCGGGCCTGCCCAAGGACGGCGACCCGCGCGCGCACTACGTGCTGTTCACCCAGCGCTCCGGCGGCTGGGAAGTGCAGCCGCGCCGGGTCTGGTTCGACGTCGACAAGGTCGCCAAGCAGCTGCGCAAGAGCGGCATTCCCGACCTCGGCGAACGGCTGGCGACGCTGCGCGAGCACCGCTACGCCAAGCTGCCCCCGGCCGGCGGGGTGATCCCGTGAACGGCGCGAGCGCGCGCGTTCCGGCGCTGCGGATCGACAACCTGGTCAAGCGCTACGGCGACTTCACCGCGGTCGACGGCATCTCGTTCACGGTGAACGAGGGCGACTTCTTCGGCCTGCTCGGGCCCAACGGGGCGGGCAAGACGACGACCATCAACGCGATCGTCGGCCTGGCGCGCATCTCGGAGGGCTCGATCTCGCTCTTCGGGCACGACGTCGAGCGCGACTGGCGCGCCGCGCGGCTCACCGTGGGCCTGGCGCCGCAGGAGTACAACTTCGACCGCTACCTCAACATCCGCGACGTGCTGATCTACCAGGCCGGCTACTACGGCCTGCGCGGCCCGGCCGTGCGCGCGCGGGCCGACATGCTGCTCGAGCGCTTCGACCTGGCCTCCAAGGCCAAGCAGGTCTACACCAAGCTCTCGGGCGGGATGAAGCGCCGCCTCACCCTGGCGCGCGCGCTGATCCACGAGCCGCGCCTGGTGATCCTCGACGAGCCGACCGCGGGCGTCGACGTCGAGCTGCGCCTGGAGCTGTGGTCGCTGCTCAAAGAGCTCAACACCAACGGGACGACGATCATCCTCACCACCCACTACCTCGAAGAGGCCGAGGAGCTGTGCGACCGCATCGGCATCATCCAAACCGGTAAGCTGGTCGCGCTCGAGACCACCCAAGAGCTGATCGGCGCCGGCTCGCTGCAAGACGTCTTCCTGGAGCTGACCCGCAAGTGACCGCGATCTTCGCCAACTCGGTCGGCTTCTGGACCCTGGTCAAGCGCGAGATGGTGCGCACCTTCGCGATCATCAACCAGGTCGTCTGGCCGCCGGTGATCCAGACCCTGCTCTACGTGTTCGTGTTCGGCCTGGCGCTGGGGAGCCAGATCAAGGGCGTGCCGGGCGGCGGTTCGTACGCGCAGTTCCTGATCCCCGGCCTGATCATGCTGCAGGTGATCGACCAGACGTACAGCGAGAGCTCGTCGTCGGTGTTCCAAGGGCGCTTCATGAACTCGATCCAGGAGCTGCTGATCGCGCCGCTCTCGGCGGTGGAGATGGTACTGGGCTACGTCGTCTCGGGCGTGCTGCGGGCGCTCTCGATCGCGGTGCTGATCACCGTGCTGGGCGCGGTGTTCGTCCACACCGTGCCGGTGGACTGGGGCATCTACCTGCTCACCGTCGTGCTGGTGGCGGTGCTGTTCTCGGCGCTGGGGATCGTGTGCGGCCTGATGGCCGAGAAGTTCGACCACATCGCGGTGCTGACGACGTTCTTCATCACGCCGCTGGTGTTCGTCGGGGGCGTGTTCACCTCGACCCGCTTCCTGCCCCCGCTGCTGCAGAAGATCTCGCTGGTCAACCCGATGTTCCACATGATCAACGCCTTCCGCTATTCCTACCGCCCGACCGGCGACGCCCCGCTGTGGCTCTCGCTGACCGTGGTCGCGGCACTGGCCGCCATCGCGCTCGCCGTCGCCCTGCGCATGACCGCCGCCGGCTACAAGCTGCGTACCTGACCCACTTCGTCGAGCGGCAACCGCCGCAATCGGCCTTCGGTTAGGGAGCGCATGAAGCGACTCGCGGGGTGGCTGTTCGTGCCGGTGCTCGGGCTGGGGTTTTGCGCGGCCGCGCCCGCGCCGCCGGCCGGCGTGCCGTCGGCGGCGCAGTTGCCCGGGCCGGTCGTGGGGCAGCCTG
>JASLGJ010000234.1 GCA_030150085.1 Candidatus Elarobacter sp.
CCGTGCCGTCGAGCTCCTTGAGCTTGGCGATCGCCTTGTCCAGACTGCCGTCCGTCCCGATCCGCGCGATGTCGAACCGCTCCCCCAGCAGCTCCACCTCCGCCCGGTGATCGCGCGACGACGACCCCAGCGAAACGCTGACGACTTTCTTCAAGCGGAGACCTTTCCAGTTAGGTATGGCGTTGCCAGAACCGGTGTGCTAGGGTCTCTTTCGCGGGGGGTCTCGAATCCGATGCACACCATCGCGGGCATCGTGTCGCAAGACACGGTGCCCGTCGCATTTCCCCGCCCCTTGTCATTGGACCGATCCCGCGTGAATGACACGACGCTGGGGCGGTTCGATGGCGTCGACTCAGGAGCCCCGACACCTCCTGAGCAGCGGGTTCGATTCCCGCCCGCTCCAGCCCGGTAGCGTTGTGTTGCCGGTTCCGGTGTGATAGAGTCGCCGTGTCGGGGCTCCTGTGTCACACCATCGCGGGCACCGTGTCGAACGGACACGGTGCCCGTCGCATTATCCCATACCGCGGTCATACGGGCTGGGCCGCCGTGACGACGGCTTCGTGGCGGACGGGGAAGTTGACCGAGTTGGCGATGAAGCACTCGGCGTGCGCGCGCTCGTGCAGGGCCAGCGCATCCTCCGCCCGAGCGGCGTCGGCGATCTCGACGCGCGGGCGCAGGACGACCTCGCGGAAGCGAATCTTGCCGTCGATCAGCGTCATCTCACCCCGTGCGTCGTCCTCGTAGGCCGCGACCGCGATTCCCGCCCGCGCGCACTCCGCCAAGTACGCCAGCAGATGGCAGGCGGACAGTGCCGCGATCAGCATGTCCTCGGGATTGTAGAGGGACGCATCGCCGCGGAAGTGGGCGTCCGCGGAGCCGCGCAGCGGCGGCTTGCCGTCGCTCTCCACCAAGTATTCGCGCGAATAGGCGGCATACGAGGTCGTCGGGCCGTGCGCGGGGCCGGTCCAGCGCACGCGCAGGGCATAGCGGTGAGGGCGGACTTTCATGCGCTGGCCGCGCGGCGCTGCTCGGCGGCGGCGCGGGTGGCGGCGATCTGCTCGCGGGTGATCGGGAGGTCGAACGCGCGCATGTCGGCCAGCTCGAAGCCGGCCCGCGTCGCCAGCGCGTCGATCTCGCGCACCTTGTTCAGGTCGATGCCGCGTCCCAGGGTGAAGGGCTCGCAGCGGTTCTCCAGCGCGAGCACCATCGTCTCCGACATGCAGGCCAGCGCGGTGCCCTGCGGGAGGCCCATGTCGAACGGCTCGCCCGGCTCGCGCATGCGCCACCAGCGCATGTCGCCCGGCACGCGCAGGTTGCCGCCCTCCACCACCAGCACGTCGGGCCGCTCGGAGGCGACGCGCCGGCTGACGTCGTGCGGGAGCGACACCTCGCACACCACCGCGCCGGTGCGCAGGTCCTCGGGCTCGATCACGTCCTGGGTCGACGAGGTCGCGGTCAGCACCAGGTCGGCCTGGCGCACCGCGGCCGAGAGGTCGGTGGTGTACGACGACGCGCAGGGCAGCCGCTCGCGTACCTCGTCGTGGAACTTGCGCAGGCGGGTCTCGTTGCGCGCGACCAGGATCACCCGCCCGACCTTGTCGGCGATCAGCTCCACGCAGGCCCCGCCGATCGAGCCGGTCGCGCCGACCACCACCGCGGTCGCGGCCTTGGCGTCGATGCCCATCTCGTCCGCGCCGCGGAACAGGCTGCGCACCCCGGCCGCGATGGTCAGCGCGTTGCCGGTGGTGACCGGGATCGAGGCCCGCTCGTTGATCGTCACCCCGCCGTCGCCGACCACCCCGGTGAACGCGCCCAAGCCGCCGACCTGGGCGCCCAGCTCGGCCCCGATCTCCAGCGCTTTCAGAATTCGGTCGTACACGCTCTCGCGCGGGAAGTCGAGCATCTGCTGCGGCAGCAGCGGGGCGGCGACGAACCAGCCCTCGGTCTCCCGCCCGTCGGGGGTGCGCACCCCGGTGACGTGGGCCGCCGCGTAGGCCGGCATCCACTCCAGGATCTTGGCGATGATGGGCTTGCCCTTGCCCTTGGCGCCGGGCTCGTAGCGCACGACGTCCTCGAACGAGAGCGGGTGGATCACGAAGCAGAACTTGGCCACTGCGCCGCCGCTTCGCCGGTCGGCCGCCGGGAGCCCGCGAGCCTGGGTGGGAATGGGACCGGGGCATGAATCAGACGCTCGCGACCATCGAAGAGCTGCTCCGCATTCCGTCCCCGTGCCCGGGGCCCATGGGGCTCGCCTGCGACGGACCGGACCTGTGGATCGGCTCGCCCGAGAACAACCGCATCTACGGCATGACGGCCCTGCAGGGCAGGGTCTTCGAGGAGACGGTAGCGCCCGGCGAGCCGTACGGCTTGACCGTCACCGGCGACGCCCTGCGCGTCGTGGTCGCCGACGAGAACGACGACCGCACGATCCGGCGCTACATCATGGGCAAGGACTTCAAGTCCGAGCGCATCCGCTGCCCGGACGACACCGGCTCCTTCCTGGCCTACGACGGCGACCGGCTCTACCTGAGCCAGCGCGGCAACCAGGTCATCCTCGAGCTCGACGAGGCCGGCACGGTGCTGCGCACGATCCCGGTCCCGCGCCAGATCACCGGCATGGTGGTCGTGGCGGGCTGCTTCTACCTGGTGACGACCGACCCGCAGGGAGAGCACCGCCTGCTGTGCCTGGACGCGCGCAAGGAGCAGCCGCAGGTCAAGGAGCTGGCCTCGATCCCGTTCGCGGCCCGCGGGCTGGGCTTCGACGGGACGAAGTTCTGGACCAACGCGCGCGACGAGAACAGCATCGTCGCGTTCGCCCGGCCGGACTAGCGCGAACGGGGCGCGGCGACGGGTGTCGGCCGCGCCCCTTGCGAAGCAAGCGGGCGTGACGACGCCGCGGTACCGCCGCTCGAGCGTCCGGGCGGTGCTCGAAGCGCTGACCCGGGACCAGGCCGCCGCGGCCGCGGCGCACGACGCGCTGTGGGCGACGCTCTGGAACCGCGGCTACGAGGACGTCGACGAGCCGGTCTGGGTGCCCGACGCGGCCTACCGCGGCCTGGTCGCCTTCGCCTGGCGCTTTCCCGAGGGCGGCAGCCTGACCGGGCTCGACATCGGGCAGGCCTTCCTGGTCTTCCGCGGGCTGCCCGGCGTGCCGCCGGTGGGCAGCCGGGTGCGGGTGCTGCCGGGCGAGCGCGACCGCTGGCGCGTGCCCGACGACGCCCAGGTGCTGGGCCTGGGGATCGAGCTGCACTTCGACGGCAACGCCGCGACCGACGCGAGCTGGGTCGAGCCGCTGCGGGCCGGCCTGGGGCGCCTGCGGGCCGCGCTCGATGCGCGCCGGGTCCAGCTCGAGGCGCGCCGCACGGAGCTGGGCGCGCTGAGCGAGCCGACCTCGCCCGAGGAGATCTGGCGCCGCGAGCTGGCCCTCATCGCGCAGCAGGCCACGCTCGAGAGCGAGCTCACCCCCGAGGAGCACGCCGCGCTGGCCCGGGCCCGGGCCAAGGGCCCGCGCACCCGCGACGAGGTCGAAAAGCACCTCAACACCCTGCGCCGCCGGCGCTACAACGAGCGCAACGCCGCGGCGGTGGCGGCCTTCCGAGGCGGGCCCTGGCCGGCGCTGCGCGACGCGGCCGCCGCGGCGGTCGCGCGCTACGCCGAGTACCGCGGCGAGGTGCTGCGGCTGGAGGAGGCGCTGGGACAGGTGCGCGCCCTGCACGAGCGGGCCCGCGCGGCGCTGCCGATGCTCGACGCGGTCGAGGCCGCCGGCTTCCGGGTCCGCGCGACGGCGTTCGACCCGGCCCGCCTGGGCGAGCCGGGCTACGCCCAGGAGCTGGTGCGCACCGTCGAGCTGCTGCACGCCGCCATTCCGCCGCGCGCGCGCGCCGCCGGCTTCAGCGCCTACCGGGCGCCGACCGCGGGGCCGTCCGTGATTCCGCCTCGCGTTTGAGCGCGGCCAGCATCATCGCCGAGTTCTCGCGCACCTTCTTCTCCAGGGTGGGGCCGATCAGCTCGGCCAGGGTCGGCACGCCGAAGTCGTACTCCACCCCCAGCACGACGCGCGTCACGCCGTCGCGTTCGACGAAGGTCCAGGCGCCCTCGAAGGTGTCGAGGTCGCCCTCGAGCAGCGCGTAGTCGATCCGCAGGGCCGCGTCGTCGAAGCGGTCCTCCTCGGTCCACTCGATCGGGGCGTCCTCGACCAGCGTCTTCCAGCGCGTGATCACCCGGTCGGGATGGCGCTCCAGCACGACCACGGTGTCGACGTCGGGCATGAACTCGGGGAAGCGCTCCTGCTCCTTGGCGAGTTCGTACACGGTCGCGGCGGGCGCCTCGACCTCGATCTCGCACTCCACGTACGGCACTATCCGAGCGTTCCCAGTTTCGCGTGCGCGACCGCGACCGCTTCGCCGAGCGCGGCCAGCGCCGTGTCGATCTGCTCCGCGCTGACGACCAGCGGCGGTTCGAGGCGAATCACGCGCTGCTGGTTGAGGGTCCAGGCCGCGGTCACGCCGCGCTTGAGCAGCTCGGGGATGATCGTGCCGCCGTAGCCTTCGCTGC
>JASLGJ010000293.1 GCA_030150085.1 Candidatus Elarobacter sp.
CTCAGCGCCGCGCCCAGCGCGTCGCGCCACGGCTCGCCGGTCGGCATGTAGGTCTGCGGCGACCAGCCGCGCGGCGCCGCCCACGGCCCGCCGCCCGCGCCCTCGAGCGGAAACGGGATGACTCCCGCCTCGATCCCCAGCGGCGCCAGGACCTGCTCGACCGCGCTCGCGTAGGGCTGCCCGCTGACGCGCTCCAGCCAGGCCCCCAGCACCGTGAACGCCGCCTCGTAGTCGTAGCGGGCGCGCTTGGCCGAGTCCCAGCCCGGCCGCCGGGGCGCCCAGGTGACGGCCTCGTACACGGTCCGCCCGCTCGCGCCGTCGCGGCAGCCGGGGACCGCGGTCTCGTCGAGGCCGGCCGTGTTGGTCAGCAGCTCGCCCAGCACCACCGCCCGCTTGCCGTTGCGGCCGAACTCCGGCAGCACGTCGCTGGCCCGGCTGTCCAGGCCGATCCCGCGCCGCTCGCACTGGTCGAGCACGGCCAGTGCGGTCAGGGTCTTGGTCAGGCAGAAGATCGGCAACCGGGTGTCCGCGGTCAGCGGCGCGCCGTCGCTGCGCGTGCCGGCGGCCACGTCGAGACGAACCCCGTCGCGAGCGCGGACGCTGACCTGCGCACCTCGGATCACTCCCTCGGCAACGAGCCGGGAGACCGCCTGGGCGATCTCCCGTTCGTATGCCGCCACGGAACTCGTCTGCACGTTCGACACCCGCCCGGCCGGTCGGTCCTACGCGAAGCTCTTCAGGCCGTAGAACTCGACCGCGTTCTGGCCCAGGATGAGGCGCTTCTCCTCCGCGCTGAGCGCGGTGTGCTCGCGCAGGAACGTGAAGCCCTCGCCGAGCTGGCCGCCCGCGTAGTGGACGTGCGGGAAGTCGGCCGAGCCGAGGATCTGCTTGGGACCGGCGAGCTTGACGAACTCGGTCAGGTTGGCCTCGTCGCCCTCGACGGTGAAGTAGAGCTGGCCGCTGGCCAGGTAGTCCTCGGGCTTCTTCTGCGCCGGCCAGACCTCGGCGGTCGGGGTCGAGCCCCACTTGGCGAGCCGGTCGAGGATCGCGGGGAGCCAGACCGAGCCGGCCTCGAGGAAGGCCACCTTGAGCGTCGGGTAGCGGTCGAGGATGCCGCCGGCGAGGAACGAGAACATGCCGAACATCATCGACATCTCGAAGTTGAGCACCAGCGAGGCCGCCAGCGAGTCGCACGTCTCCTGAACGCCCTTGTGCGAGTAGCCGACGTGGACCGCGATCGGCAGGCCGGAGTCGACCGAGGCCTCCCAGAGCGGGTCGAACATGCGCTCGTGCAGCAGCCGGCGGCCGCCCGCGGGCAGGATCATCGCGGCCGACGCGCCGAGCTCCTTGGCGCGGTAGATCTCCTTGGCGCCCAGGACCGGGTCGAGCGTGGGGATGAGCGCGCCGTAGCCGATGCGGCCGTTGGCCTTGCTCGCGGCCTCGTGCATGTAGGAGTTCCACGACCCCATCAGCGCCGCTTCGAACCGCTCGTCGTCGGTGACCGGGTGCAGGAAGAGGGTCGAGTAGCAGATGGTCATGTCCAGCGGAACCTTGTCCATCTTGCCGAGGAAGCCGTCGACGTCTTCGAGGCTCTGGATCGCGGGCGCGATCGGCTTGAGCGCGGCGAACTTGGTGGTCGGCGGGGTGGCGTAGCACGAGGGCCCGCGGCCGAACAGCTTGGGACGCAGCTCGCCGTCGATCAGCCACGCCTTGTCGCGCGTCGGGCGGTGCACGACCGCGTCGCCCAGGTCGATGATCCGGGGGCGGCGGTGGGCGAACTCTTTGTCCAGGTAGTCGAATACGGCGTCCGGCTCTTCGATGTGCGAGTCGGCGTCGATCTGGACGTCGCGGACCTTCGTCTCTTCGCTGAGACGAGTGGGCGCGGATACGGTCATCTCGGGTCTCCTTGCGTCTGCTGGTGGATGTGAGGTGTTCGCGCGGCTATGCTTGCGCGAGCGCGACTTCCGCGCCGAGGAGGCTGTAGTAGTAGTCTTGGAGCGCCTTCCACTCCACGATCCCGTTCTTCACCACGCGCCAGGCGCGCTCGTGGAAGTCCGGAACGTCGCCGGCGTACTTGATGATGAGGTTGCGCGCCGTGTCGGCGTGCTCGACGTCCGCGCCGGCGTGGCAGATGAACCACTCCAGGGTCGCATCGTCGTAGCCGAGCTGGCTCTTGAGCGCGTTGTACATCTTGGTCGCGGACTCGGGCGTCTGCCGCTCGTTGATGTACGAGCCCATCATGCCGATCGTGGGGTGCTCGTCGTGGGCCAGCTTCAGCAGGTAGTCGACGAAGCGGTGCACGCCCGGGCCGATGTTCTCGCGCGCGTAGTCGGCCTCGGTCGCGCCCAGCGCGTCGGCGAGCCGCTTGATCAGCAGGTAGTGGGGCGCGGAGCCCTCGCCCTCGGCCGTCTCCTCGTCGACGAGCTGCTCGACCTGGTACTGGCGCACGTCCAGGTAGGGCCGCGAGTTGAAGTGGACCGCCCCGTGGACGCAGTTCTGCTCGCGGGTCTGGAAGTATTTCTGCACCGCCCAGCGGCGCAGGCCTTCCTTGGTGTAGCGGCCGTCGGCGATCGCGCCCACGAACGAGTGCCGCGAGTAGCGGTTTTCGGCGATGTAGCGGTCGAGTTCGTCCATCAGTTCTTCGACCGAGCGAGCTGGCATGAGAAGGCTCCTTGGTGAGGCCGAGGTGAGTGGTGCGGGTACCGTCTAGCGCGCGGCGCCGGCCGGTTCGCCCGCGGCCGCGCGGTACAGTTCGAGGAAGTCGGCCCGGGCGTTGAACCGGTTGGGGTTGGGGTCGACGATGAACGCGGCGTACATGCGCTCGACCAGCGCGTCGTCCGCCTCCAGCCCGATCTCGCCCAGCGCGATGCGCAGGTTGGCGCGCCCGGAGAGCCGGTTGAGCACCGTTTCGCTGCGCCGCCCGAACAGCTCGGGATCGACGTACTGGTAGGTGATCGGCGCGTTGGCCAGGCCGCTGGCGTGAACGCCGGCGGCGGTCGAGAAGGCGTAGCGGCCGATGACGGGCTTGTGCTTCCAGGGCGTCAGGCCCAGCGCCGCGCAGACCTCGTCGCACACCTCGCGCACCCGGCGCAGGTCGAGGTGCGTCGTCGCGCCCATCTCCTCGGCCTTGTAGTGCAGGACCGCCGCGAGCTCCTCGAGCGCCACGTTGCCGGCCCGCTCGCCGATCCCGCAGAAGGTGGTCTGCACCACGTCGGCCCCGGATTTGACCGCGGCCAGCGTGTTGGCCAGCGCCAGGCCCAGGTCGTTGTGGAAGTGGACCGAGATCTTCGGCTCGTCGCCGACCCAGGCCCGGGTGGCCGAGACCAGCGACGCGATCTCGCTGGGGGTGGAGCAGCCCACGGTGTCGGCCAGCACGATCGTCGTGCCGCCCGCCTGGACGCCCAGCTCGACCACCCGGCGCAGGAACTCGCGGCTGCCGCGCGTGGCGTCCTCGTAGCCCAGCGCGATGTCCTCGACGCCGCACGAGCGCGCGTAGGCCACCGCGTCGCGGGTCTCCTTGAAGATGGCCTCTTCGGTGCTGCGGCGCTTGTGGTTGACGTGGATCTCCGAGCCGGTCAGGAGCAGCTCGAGCTGGACGTTGGCCTGCGAGTCGAGCGCCTCCAGCGCCCGGTCGATGTCCTTGGGCACCGCCCGGGCGAACGCGCACACGCGCGCCTGCCGCGGCGCGCGCGCGATCTCGCGCACGACCTCGAAATCGGTCGGCGACGCGGTCGGGAAACCCGCCTCGACGTAGTCGACCCCGGTGCTGTCGATGGCGCGGAACAGCGCGAGCTTGGTCTCCGGGCTCATCTCGTTGCCCGGCGCCTGCTCCCCATCCCGCAGGGTCGTGTCGAAGATCGTCAGGTTGCGCATTGGAAGCTCCTCACGTGTGGCGCCGAGGCGCGGTTGGTTACAGGCCGAAGCGCCCGGTCAGCGAGCCTGTGGCGAGGACGTGTCCGCGCGTCATGAAATTGAAGACGGCGTACGTCGTGTTCTGCGGTAAACCGAGGCTGGGAACGTCGAGCGCGTAGACGGTGAAGATGTAGCGGTGCGGCTCGTCGCCGGGGGGCGGCGCCATGCCGCCGTACTCGTTGGTGCCCCAGTCGGTGAGGCCCAGCGTGCTGCCGGCGGGGTTCTTGCCGGCGCTGCCCGCCCCGGCGGGCAGGCCCTCGAGCTTGGGATCGAGATCGAAGAGCACCCAGTGGACGAAGCCCACCGTGGTCGGCGCGTCGGGGTCGTAGACGGTGACGGCGAGGCTCTTCGCCTCGGCGGGAACGCCGCTCCAGCGCAGGTCCGGGCTGACGTTGCCGCCGCCGGCGAAGGCGTGCGCGGCCGAGGCCGGGATGGTCCCGTCCTGGGTGAAGAGCTCGCTGGTCACGGAGATGGTACCGGTTGCCATGGTTCCTTCGGGTGGAGAGGGGTGAGCGTCGGCGGGGAGGGCTGCTACGCCGCCCGCGCGGGCCGTCCGAGCTGGACTTGGAGCCGCTCGTAGAGCGGGAACACGAACTGCCGGCGGTGCGGGGGCGCGGTGTCGATCAGCTCCATCTCGGGGAAGCGCCGCAGCAGCGAGGTCAGCGCGATGGTCCCCTCGAGGCGCGCGAAGTAGGCGCCGATGCAGAAGTGCCGCCCGCCGCCGAAGGCCACGTGCTCCGCCGCGTTGGCGCGGTCGAGCCGCAGCTCGTCGGGGTCGGGGAACTTGCGCTCGTCGCGGTTGGCCGCGGCCAGGCAGCACAGCACTTCGGTGCCGGGGTCGAGCTTCGTGCCGTGCAGCTCCGTGGGCGAGACGAGGTAGCGGCGCGCGAAGTGGACCGGCCCGTCCCAGCGCAGCGTCTCGTCGATCGCGTGCGGGATCGCGTCGGGGTTGGCCCGCAGCCAGGCGTACTTGTCGGGCTCGCGCAGCAGGCCGAAGACCGCCGAGACGATCGCGTTCATCGTGGTCTGGTAGCCGGCGCTGAGGAACGCGTGGAGCAGGCCGACCAGCTCGATCGTGGTCAGCCGGGTGCCTTGCTCCTCGGCCGCCAGCAGCGCGTTGACGATGGCCGAGCCGGGGCGGGTGCGGTGCTCCTGCACGAACCGGGTGAACCACTCGATGTAGTAGGAGCAGGCCGCCTCGCAGCGCTCGAACGTCGCCTCGTCGAGCGGGAAGGGCGAAAAGATGTTCGCGTAGTCGGCGGTGCGGGCGATCAGCTCGTTGCCGTGCGGCTCCATCTCGATCCCCAGGATCGAGCAGACCACCGTGGCCGGGACGTGCGAGGCGAAGTCCCGCACGATGTCGACCGTCTGGCGCTCCTGCAGCTCGTCGAGCTTGGCCTCGACCGCGGCCCGGATCGAGTCGGTGATGCCGGCGATCGCCTTGGGCGTGAACGCGGGCGCGGCGAGCTTGCGCAGCCGGGTGTGCGTGGGCGGGTCGTTGAGGACCATGCGCACGCGGTACATCTGCGCCGAGGCGCCCTCGCCCAGGTGCTTGGGATCGGGGAACCCTTCCGGGCTGACCTGCGTGTCGAGCGCGCGCAGGATGCCCGCGACGTCCTCGTAGCGGGTCAGGATGACCGCGTTGCGGGTCGTCGGCGCGGTCGGCGGGACGTGCAGCACGGGCGCGTGGTCGCGCCAGGAGCGGTAGTACGCCCAGCGGTCGTCGGTCGTGTTGAAGGCCGACAGGTCGAACGGCAGCGCGCTGCTCGCGCTGCCGGCGTGCTGCGTGGTTCGCTCGGCGCTCACGGCGTCACGGGGCGCATGGCGGCGCGCTGCTCGAGCAGCTGCTGGTAGCGGGCGGGGTCGTAGATCGCGCCCGGAACGAGCGCGCGCATCTGTTCCAGCGGAAAGGTGCCCAGCCGGCACACGATCGGGACGTCGAAGCTCAGGTCGACGATGCTGTTGGCGATGGTCTGGTCGGCGAGCTGCTCGCCGGGGGTCGGGCCGTCGTCCAGGTAGAGATCGACGCTCTCGCCGAGCTGCTCCTTGGCGATCTCCAGCGTGACGACGCGCACGTCGACGCCCGAGATGTTCGCCGACGACGCCGCCAGCGGCAGGTCGAAGGCTTGCTGCAGCGCGGCGGCCACCGGATGGCGGGTCTGCGAGCAGGCGATGGTCATGATGCCGCACGTGAGCTCGGGCGGGAACGGGAAGCGCTGCTTGACGATGATCGCCAGCTCCGAGGGCCACATGGTGCGCAGCAGGTCGGCGTCCAGGTTCGCGGGCACCTCGCCGATCTCCAGGAACTGGTCGACGTCGCGCACGCTCACCGGCAGCGGGCCCAGCTTCGTGCGCCGCTTGACGGCGAAGACGCGCTTCACGGCCTCGCGGTTCGCGGCGTCGCACACCACGACGTAGTTGGTCATCGTCGGGCACACGACCAGGCCGCCGGAGCGGAGCACGTTCACCGCTTCGCCGATCGCTGGTTCACCCGCTGGCAGAATCCGCACCCGTTTCCTCGCTAGCTCGCTAGAGGTTCGATAGAGTTGCTAGAGGTTCGATAGAGTCATTGAAGAGGCCGTTTCGCGCGACCACGATACCCAACGCCGCCGCGCGTTGTCAACCGCGCGCGCCGTTCCCGTGCGCGCGCGTCAGATCTTGCCCACCGCGCGCGCGTACGCGAAGATGCCGCCGGCCTCGACGATGCGCGCGATGTCGCCCAGCGGCAAGATGCGCACGTCGAGCCGCTCGCCGTTGCGCCGGATCTCGCCGCGCTCCAGGTCGATCGCGAGCTCGTCGCCGTTGGCCACGGCGTCGTCGATCTTGCGGTCGACCTGGATCGGCAGCAGCTCGCCCGAGGCGATGCAGTTGCGAAAGAAGATGCGGGCGAACGACTCGGCGACGACGGCCTTGATGCCGGAGGCGCCCAGCGCGATCGGGGCGTGCTCGCGCGAGGAGCCGCAGCCGAAGTTGCGGCCCGCGACGACGAGCTGGTGAACCGCCTTCTTCGTGCCCGGGTCGACGAAGGGCGGGAAGCTGGTCGGCAGCCCCGACATCGCGTACCCGCCCAGGGCCTCGTAGCCCTCGGGGCTGGAGGGGTTGAGCGTGCAGTGCTCCGCGCGGATGATCTGGTCGGTGTCGATGTTGTCGCCCAGGACGTAGGCGCTGCCGACGATGGCGGTTTGCATGTTCACCATCCTCTTCAGTCGATGAAGTCGCGCGGGTCGGCGATCGCGCCGCGCACCGCCGTGGCCGCCACGGTCAGCGGCGAGGCCAGGTAGACCTGCGCGTCCTTGTGACCCATCCGGCCCGGGAAGTTGCGGTTCGTGGTCGAGATGACCGCCATCGGCTCGTTGATGCGCCCGAAGGTGTCGGCCGGGCCGCCGCAGCAGGCCGCGCAGCCCGGTTCGGGCGAGATGAAGACGCCCGCGCCCTGCAGGATGTCGTGCAGCGACTCGCCTTCGATCTGCTCGCGGAACAGGTTCTGGTAGATCTCGCGGGTGGCCGGCACCGCGTAGGTCTCGATCGCGACCCGCTTGCCGCGCAGGACGCTGGCCGCGGCCCGGAAGTCCTCCAGCTTGCCGCCGGTGCAGGAACCGATGTAGGCGCGCGCGATCTTGGCGCCCTGCACGGCGCCGATCAGGTCGACCTTGTCGGGCGAGAACGGCTTGGCGACCTGCGGCATCATCGTGTCGAGGTCGTAGACCAGCGTCTTGCAGTACGCCGCGTCGGCGTCGGGCTCGACGACCTCGAACGGCTTGTCGGTGCGCCGGCGCACGTAGTCGAGGGTCTCCTCGTTGGGGACCATGACGCCGTTCTTGGCGCCGCACTCGGCCACCATGTTGCACAGCGTCATGCGCTCCTCGAGCGAGAGCTGGGCGAGCGCCTCGCCGCCGAACTCCATCGCCATGTAGGTGGCGCCGTCGACCGTCAGGTCCGCGATGACGCGCAGGATCAGGTCCTTGGCCTGCAGATAGGCCGGCTTGCGCCCGCGGAACTCGACCCGGATCGTCTGCGGCACGCGCAAGAAGATCTCGCCCGTGCCCAGGACGAAGGCGGCGTCCGTGTTGCCGACCCCGATCGCGAACATCCCGAACGCGCCGGCCGAGGTCGTGTGGCTGTCGGTGCCCACGAGCACCTCGCCGGGCCGGTCGTGCCCGCCCTCGGCCAGCGCGATGTGGCACACGCCCTTGTACGCGGGCGTGCCGACGTCGTAGAAATACTTGTGGCCCTGCTCGCGCGCGAACTCGCGCATGAACCGGATGTTGGAGTTGGCCTGCGCGTCGGTCGTGAATACAAAATGGTCGGGGATCATGACGTGCCGCTCGGGGTCCCAGATCCGGGCGTGCTCGCCGAACTGCTTGCGAAACGTTCCCACGACGCCGGGCGTCATCGGGTCGTGCGTCATCAGCGTGTCGACCTTCGCCCACACGACGTCGTCCGCTTTGGCATCCGAGCCGCTCGCGCGGCTCAGAATCTTTTCGGTGATGGTCTTACCCACGATCCGGTCCAGCCCTCACATAGCACCCCGTAGCAAGGCGGAACGACGCGAGGCCCCGTTCTCGCGCGCCGACCCGCATTCTAATCCATCGTAGGTAGAATGTCCATCGGGGGCTTGCTGGCCATACGCAACGGCATCCGGGCCGCTGCTCAGCCGAGTGTCGAACGCCCGGGGTGAGCCCTCTCACACGGGAGCGGGCCGCTCCGGCGCACCGCGGAGGAGAGTTGACGGTCCGCCTGCCCGATGGTACTCTCTAGGATGTTTTGATGGGTGTGCTCCGTACGTTGTGCTCGCGGGATCGCCGCGTCGCAGCGCGGTCGTTGGCGCCCGCCGAACAGGGTGTTGCTGTTTACGTGAGGCGTGTCATCGACGACGGGCCTCTTTTGGCGGATCGCGTGGTGACCGCATCGCCCCCGTGCACGGGCATGCCGGCCTTCTGCACGATCCCGCTCTTTCGTTCAGCCGATCGCACAGAAGAACTGGGAGAACATGCAGCCAACGACCGGCGCCAAGCCGCACACGAACGGGTCGAGCGAGGGCGGCGGCGCGAGCGATGCCCCGCCTCGCAGCGCGCTCGCGCGGTTCGGTAAACCAGCCCGCACCCTGCTGACCGTCCTGGCGGTGCTCGCGGTCGTCGCGCTCGCGGCGCGCTGGTACTTCGGGCGGCCGCCGCGCAGCATCCAGGCCTACGTCAATGCCGCCGTGACGACGGTGCAGACGCCGGTCGCGGGTCAGCTCGCCATCGCCGCCGGCGTCGACGTCGGCCGGCCCGTGCGCGCCGGCCAGCCGCTGGCGACCGTCATCAGCAGCGGCATCGCCAACCCCCGCTCGTCCGACCTGCGGGTGCAGCGCGAGACGCTGCAGGCGCAGCTCGAGACCTCGAGCCAGCACCTGGCCAGCCTGCGGGCCCAGATCGCCGAGCGCTCCGGGCTGGCCGACACGTTCGCCCAAGAGGGCAAGCAGCAGCACCAGCTCGACACGGCCTACGCCGCCGCCCAGGTGCACGCCGCGCAAGCCGCCTCGGAGCAAGCCGCGGTGCAGGACAAGCTGGCCGCCATCCAGGCTCGCCGCACCGCCGCGCTCTACGCCACCGGCGACATCAGCGCGGACGCGCGCGACCAGGCGGCGACCGCCGCCGCGGCGGCCCAGGCGCGCACCGCGGCGGCGAACGCGAACCGGGCCGGCCTGAGCGCGGCGCAGCGCGCGGCGCAAGCCGGGCTCGAGGTCGGCGGGGGGCGCTCGCTCAGCTACGCCGAGATCCGGGTCCGCGAGCTGGGCAACGAGATCACCGACCTGCGCCAGCAGCTCGCCGACGAGGGCACGCACCAGGCGGCGCTGCGCCAGCAGCTGCGCCAGCTCGACGGCGAGCTGAGCGCGCAGAGCCGGGCCACGCTGACCGCGCCGGTGGACGGCGTCATCTGGTCGCTCGACGCCCACAACGGGCAGAGCGTGGGCGGCGCTTCGGCGGTGGCCGAGATCGTGAGCTGCAGCGACGTCTGGGTCGACGCCTTCTTCGACGAGAGCGCCGCGACGCGGCTGCACGTCGGCCAGGACGTCGAGGTCCGCGACGTCAACGGCAAGCCGCTCGCCCCGGGCCACGTGGAGACCATCCGCGCCGGCGCGGGCCGGGTGACGGTCGGCCACTACGTGGTCGACCCGCCGCCCGAGATCGAGCACCGCCAGCTCCCCGTCCGCGTCTCGACCGTGCGGGTCGGCGTCGCCTGGCCCAAGACCGATCAGCGCCGCAGCGAGTTCTGCCGCGCGGGCAGCAGCGTCACGGTCGTCGCCGACCGCGGGTAGCGCGTGAACCGCGACATCGCGCTCTTCGTCGGCTACCGCATCGCCTCGCGGCTCTACTTTCACCTGCCCGTTCTCTTCCTCTACTTCTACACGCTCGAGTTCGGCGTGCTGCCCACCGTCGTGCTGCTGGCGGCCTACGGCGGCGCGATCACGGTGTGCTCGGATGCCGGCGCCTGGCTGTCGCGCCACCTCTCCAAGAAGTACGTCGTGATGGTCGGCGAGACGCTCAAGGCGATCAACGTCGTCCTGATCCTGGCCGGCACGCAGCCGGGCCACACCAGCTTCTGGATCCCGCTGGTCGGTCAGATCGTCGGCGGCTGCGGCTTCGCGATCGCGATCAGCACCGACTCGGGGCTGCTGCGCACGATCACCGAGAGCGGCGGCAACGCGCTCTTCGGCAAGGTGCAGGCGCGCTCGCAGACGCTGATGTTCGTCGCGACGCTGGTCTCGGGCGTGACCGGCGCGGTGCTCTACGCCAACTCCTCGGACTGGGTGTTCCTGGCCTCGCTCGCCGCGAACGTGGCGGCGATCCTGCTGATGTTCCTGATCGGCACGGACGAC
>JASLGJ010000375.1 GCA_030150085.1 Candidatus Elarobacter sp.
TTGGCGGCCGCGTCGCCCTTGGGCAGGGCCGAGGCCCGCACGACCCGCTCGTAGGCCGCCTCGTCGAGCGGGCGGGCCGCGCCGAAGCGCTCGCGCAGCGCGTCGGCCGCCTCGGCCAGGGCCTCGGCCTGGGGGCGCACCGCGCTCAGGCGCTCGCTCCCGGCGCTGATCCGGGCCACCATAGCGCACAGCGCCGCGCCCAGCGCGCCGACCAGGGTCGCGGCGCTGCCCCCGCCGGGGGTCGGCTCGGCCGAGGCCAGGCGCTCCAAGTATGCATCGATTCCGCTCACAGTGCGGTCTACCAGGCATGAGTGCCCCGCGCCTCGCGGCGAAGGCCCTCGCTTCGCGCCGGTAGAGCTGGTTTCAACAAGCACGGTCGCCGAATCAACCCGACAACCGACAGGAGACCCTCTTGCCAACCCTCCACCAGACGCGTGGGGACGTGAAGGACTTGGCGCTCGCCGATGCCGGCCGCAGCCGCATCGAGTGGGCGGCCTCGTTCATGCCGGTGCTGGCCCAGATCCGCGACCGCTTCGCCAAGACCAAGCCGCTCGCGGGCGTGCGCATCGGCGCCTGCCTGCACGTCACCACCGAGACCGCGAACCTCATGCTGGCCCTGCAGGCCGGCGGGGCCGAGCTGGCCCTGTGCGCTTCCAACCCGCTCTCGACCCAGGACGACGTCGCCGCCGCGCTGTGCGCGCACTACGACATCCCGACCTACGCCGTCAAGGGCGAGGACGAGAGCACCTACTACCGCCACATCGAGGCGGTCATCGCGAGCAAACCGCACATGTCGATGGACGACGGCTGCGACCTGGTCACGACGATCCACAAGAAGCACGCCGCGCTGCTGCGCGACATGATCGGCGGCTGCGAGGAGACGACCACCGGCGTCGTCCGCCTGCACGCCATGGAGAAGGACGGCGTGCTGCCGTTCCCGGTCATCGCGGTCAACGACGCGCTGACCAAGCACATGTTCGACAACCGCTACGGCACCGGCCAGTCGACGCTGGACGGGATCGTGCGCGCCACCAACGCCCTGATCGCCGGCTCGACGGTGGTCGTGGTCGGCTACGGCTGGTGCGGGCGCGGGATCGCCTCGCGGGCCAAGGGCCTGGGGGCCCACGTGGTGGTGACCGAGATCGACCCCCGCAAGGCGCTCGAGGCCAAGATGGACGGCTTCGAGGTGCTGCCGATGGTCCAGGCCGCGCCGCGCGGCGACCTCTTCATCACCGTGACCGGCAACTACCACGTGATCCGGGCCGAGCACTTCGCGGCCATGAAGGACGGCGCGATGGTCTGCAACTCGGGTCACTTCAACGACGAGCTCGACCTGGGCGGCCTGGCTTCCCTGGCAACCGCGGTGAGCACCCCGCGCGAGTTCGTCGAAGCCTACGCCCTGCGCAACGGGCGGACGGTGCGGGTCCTGGGCCAGGGCCGCTTGATCAACCTGGCGGCCGGTGAAGGACACCCGGCGTCGGTCATGGATATGTCGTTCGCGAATCAGGCGATGGCCGCGGCCTATCTCGCGCAGAACTACGCGACGCTCGAGAAGAAGGTCTACTCGGTCCCGGACCACATCGACGAGGAAGTCGCTCAGCTCAAGCTGGCCGCCTTCGGCATCGCGATCGACGTTCCGACGCCCGAGCAAGTGAAATACATGGCATCTTGGAGCGAGGGTACCTAGGGGTGACGTACTTAGCCACTACAACCCGTAAGAGCGCGCCGTTCACGGAGGCGCCACGCGTGGCGCTCGCCCTCCGTCGCGGCCCGGAGGGACGCGACTAATGGCATACCAGCGTTTGTTCACGTCGGAATCGGTGACCGAAGGCCATCCCGACAAGGTCGCGGACCAGATCTCCGACGCGGTTCTCGACGCAATTCTCAAGGACGACCCGCAGGGCCGCGTGGCGTGCGAGACGTTCGCGATCACCGGGCAGATCCACGTCGCCGGCGAGATCACGACCAAGGTCTACGTCGACATCCCCAAGATCGTGCGCGACACGGTCCGGGAGATCGGCTACAACGGCTCGGCGGTCGGCTTCGACGCCGCGACCTGCGGCGTCTCGATCTCCATCGACGGGCAGTCGCCCGACATCGCCCTGGGCGTCGACAAGTCGCTCGAGGTCAAGGAGACCGGCGAGCACGACCCGTTCGCGCTGACCGGCGCGGGCGACCAGGGGATGATGTTCGGCTTCGCCTGCCGCGAGACGCAGCAGCTCATGCCGCTCCCGATCACGCTGGCCCACGACCTGACCCGCCTGCTCGCCGCCAAGCGCAAGAGCGGGGCGATCAAGTACCTGCGCCCCGACGGCAAGTCCCAGGTCAGCGTGGAGTACGACGGGCACAAGCCGGTCCGCGTCGACACGGTCGTCATCTCGACCCAGCACGACGACGACATCCCGCTCGACCTGATCCGGCGCGAAGTGACCGAGCAGATCATCGACGAGGTGATCCCGCGCGGGCTGCGCGACGAGAACCTCAAGGTCTACGTCAACCCGACCGGCCGCTTCGTGATCGGCGGGCCGATGGGCGACGCCGGGCTGACCGGGCGCAAGATCATCGCCGACACGTACGGCGGGATGGCGCGTCACGGCGGCGGCGCCTTCTCGGGCAAAGACCCGACGAAGGTCGACCGTTCGGCGGCTTACGCCGCCCGCTACGTCGCGAAGAACGTCGTTGCCGCGGGTCTCGCGGACCGCTGCGAAGTGCAGGTCGCGTATGCGATCGGCGTCGCGCATCCGGTCAGCGTGCTCGTCGAGACGTTCGGCACCAACAAGATCGACGAAGAGAAGATCGCCGAGCTCGTCAAGGCGCACTTCGACCTGCGTCCGGCGGCGATCATCCACAACCTCGACCTGCGCCGTCCGATCTACAAGCAGACGGCCGCGTACGGACACTTCGGCCGCCCGGAGCTCGACCTGCCGTGGGAGCGCGTCGACAAGGCGGAGGCGCTGCGCGCGGATTCCGGGCTGCGCGGAACGATCGACCGGGAGCTTAC
>JASLGJ010000476.1 GCA_030150085.1 Candidatus Elarobacter sp.
CCCTGCGCGCGCACGGCTACGAGTCGGCCGTCGCCCCGGAGGGCGGCTGGAAGGCCTGGCGCGAGGCGGGGCTGCCGACCGAGCCGCGCCAAGGTTGACCGGCTTCCTCGTCGCGCTGCTCGTCACGCTGGCGATCGTCGGCTTCAAGTCGCTGGCCGTCCTGGGCGCGCACTCGCCCTGGACCAGCATGGGCTGGTGGGCGACGATCGTCTACTGCGTGATGACGGCCGAGGAGCTGGTCCGCCGGACCCACCTGGCCTGGCACCTGCCCTACTGGGCGCTCGGCGTGATGGCGGCGGCGTTCGCGGTGGCCGGCGTGCGGCGCGAGCCGCAAGCGTCCCCTTGGTGGTGGCCGGACCGGACGAAGCGTTAGGGGCAGGCGAGCCGCCCCTTGCAAGGCGATGCTGCCGATGTTCCCAAAGATCGGACACGCCATTGCTGCGGGTGGGGTTAGCGACGTGACGAGCTTGCCCGAGAACCATATGCCGCGCGACCGCGCCGACCGGACCAGCCGGGCGGGTCGATGCGTCCCGGTCACCGTGCTGGCCGCCCCCGGCGGCTACGGCAAGACCGTGCTGCTGCAGCAGTATCTGAGCGTGGGAGCGCGCCCGGCACTGCGCGCGGCGGGCCGGCAGCTCCCCGCGCCGCGCGAGTTCGAGACGTTCCTGCTCGAGCTGGTCGGCCTCTGCCCGCAGGTTGGATTCTCACCACCCGCGACGGCGACGTGCTGCCTTGCGCGACCTGGATCGCGTATCGCCGCCTAGACGCAGTGATCCGCGACGACGACCTGCGGCTGACCCTCCACGAGGCACTCGAGGTCGCCCGTGCGCTGGGGACTTACACGCCCGAGGACGTCGTGGCACTGCATGGGTTAACCGCCGGCTGGCCGACCGCGTTCGTGCTGGGCTTGCGAGCCTTCGCGGACGAGCAGCAGGGCGAGCCGCTCGAGCGCGCGCGCGAACTGCTCGACGCGTTTCTGGTCGAGCGCGTGCTGGGTCGGCTCTCTGCCGAGGACCGCCGGCTGCTGCTCGACGCGAGCGCGTTCGAGACCGTCGATCTGCGCGTGCTCGGCTCGCTGTTCGAGCATCGCCGCGAGGCGCTCGCCCGTCTCCTGGGTACCATTGCGCTCGTGCACGCCGAAATGCCCGGCGTGTTTCGCTTCCACACGCCGCTGCGCGACTTCCTCGCCCGGGGGCACGACCGTGCCGACAGCGAGCGGGTACGCGGGCTGCTGCTCGAAGGCGCGCGTCTACAGCTCGAGGCCGGCCAGACGGCGGCAGCGCTCGACGCGCTGATCCACGCCGGTGCGCGCGCCGAACTGCTCGCAGTGCTCGAGCGCGACGGTTTTCGGCTGATCGAATCCGACGGCGCCGCGGTCGTCAGGCGAGCACTCGATGTGCTCGACAGCACGGACGCCGCGCCGCGCCACGCGATCGTGCTGGCGCTGCGCGGCGCGCTGGAGGCCGCGGCCGGACGCTTCCCCTACGCCGACCACCTGTTCCGGCACAGCCTGGAGATTTGCACCGACGACGAGCAGTGCCTGGCGGTGACCTACCGCCACGCGCTGCTGCTCACGAAGTGGAACGCGCCCGAGGCGCGTGAGCCACTGGCCCAGGCGGTCGCGATGCTGGAGCGCCTGCTGGCGGCGGGGGTCCGCGACGAGGGGATGGCGCTGCGGGCGCGAGCGGTGGTCGCCGTCGCGCGCGCGCTGCAGGCCGAGACGGCCGCCGCGGCGGCGCAAATGGGCGACGTGCTCGCGCGAGTGGAGACGACGACCGGCGACCCGGAGCTGCGCGCGCTGGCGCACCACCAGGCCAGCTTCGTCGCGCTCGTCGCGGGCGACGTGCGGCGCTGCCGCGCGCTCTCGGCTATCGCCGTCGACCTGGCGGTGCGCAGCCGGCTCTATGCGCTGGCCGCCCGCGCGCTGAGCCTGCGCTCCGCGCTCACGATCCAGGTCGAGGGCCGCTACGACGAAGGCTTGCGCGAGCTGGAGCAGATGGGCGACTACGCGGCCAAGGCGGGCGACACATTCCTGGTCGTCGAGGCGGCGTTCGGACGCTACGACGTGCTCGCCGACAAGGGTGCGGAGGAAGACCTCGACGCCATCGAGGCGCTGGTCGAGCGCCAGCACCTGGCGGTCGAGACGGGCACCGCCGCGCTCCCGTACGGGCGCGCGCTGCGTGCGGCCTGGTGTGGCGACGTCGACGAGTCCTACCGGCTGCTGTCGGGCACCGCCGAGGAGCAACTGACGCCCGCCCGCCGCTTCCGGCGCTGGACCGAGATCGCGCTGTTCGCGGCCTTCTCAGGCCGCCGGGCCGAGGCCGACGAAGCGCTGGCGCGCGCGACCGAGTCGGTCGCCGGGGCGCAGAGCGACAGCGGCGAGTGCCTGCGGCGGATGGCTCGTGGCAGCGCGGTCGGAGCGGTTGCCTTCGCGGCACTGGGCCGCCCCGAGGCGGGGCGGCGTTTCCTGCAGCGCTTCGCGCCGCCGCTGTCGCGCAGCGGCCGCGAGGCCC
>JASLGJ010000495.1 GCA_030150085.1 Candidatus Elarobacter sp.
GCCAAGTTCGTCGCCGCGGTTCACGCCCTGGTCGCCCGGCGGGCGCGCTCCAGCCCCTGACCCCGGCCGAGGCCGCGATCCTGAAGCTGGCCGCGGAGGGACTCTCCTCCGTCGCGATCGCAGCTCGGATCGGTCGCAGCAGGCACACGGTGCGAACCCACCTCCGCAACGCGTACGCCAAGTTGGAAGCGCACGGAAAGCACGCAGCGCTGGCACGAGCGCGCGCCCTGGGACTGCTGGCCGACTGAGCGCGCACGCGCTCACCCTACCTCGCCGCTTACTCGTGGTAGACACCCGACGCGTCGATCTCAGAAGTGCGCTGTACTAGCATGCTGCAACGGAGTATGATCTCTCCGTATGGGCTGCGAGCAGCGGACTAGCAAAATACGCAGGAACGACCGCCCCGAAGATGGAGACCAACCAGACATACCGCAGCTGCTGGCCGAAGAGCGCCGGGGCGAAGTTCCTCGGGTGAGAAAGGCAGTAGCGGTGTTGTGCGCCGCGTCGATGTTCGGAGTCGGCTCGTCCTTTGCTTCCGCCGGCACCACCGCGCGGCATCTTCCCATCTGCCGGGAAGCACGACCGATCGGAGACTTCGCAGCCTTCGGTACGAGCCGCGACGAAGGCAGCGAGATTCAGGCACGCGCGGTCGTCTACCGCGAACGGGATAGAGCGAAAGTCGCGTTCCTCTACCTCGACCAGCGCGCGGCGCGTTGGTTGCAGTACCGCGCCAACGCGGACGCCGCCGATCATCGGGCCTTCGGTTCGCCGTTCGGTAACGGGCAGCACCGCATCGACGCGTCCGTTCTTCAGCGCATGAAGCCCGCGGTGCTGCCGCAGGGATACCGGTTGCAGCCCTGCGATTGAGGGCGGGTGTCCTCGCCCGCAGCGAACCTCAGCGCGGAAGCGGCTCCACCGGCGCCTTCGCCGCGAGCAGCGGCGCGAAGCTCGCGCGGTGCCGCCACGCGACGAGGAACCACAGCACCGTCGCGATCAGCCCGGGGACGATCCCCTGAGGCTGCATGGCGAGGTGGAAGAACAGGATGTTCGCCAGGATCGCGGCCAGCGCCACCAGCGCGAGCGGCACGTAGCGGTTGATCAGCAGCAGTACGCCGACGATCAGCTCGACGACCTCGACGAACTTCACCCAGTGCGAGGCGAAGAACACGTCCTGGAACTGCCCCGCCAGGCCCGGCTGGGGCGGCGGGGTGAACGGGATGAACGCGAAGACCCCCGCGAAGACGAACAGCAGCCCGAGCAGAATGCGGGCGATCAAAACGGCGATCTTCACGACGTCCTCTTCTTCTTCATGCGGCGCCCGACGGCGGCCGGAGTGATCAGAGCTTGCAGGCGCTGCGGTCGCGCGGCACCGGGTACGAGCCGGCCGCGACGGTGTCGACGTAGTCCCACTGGTCCTTCATCGCGCTCTTGGCCTTGCCGACCAGCAGGTAGTACGGCTTGACGACCTGGTGGTCGAAGGCGCGCACCTGCTCGGGCCCGGTCGGACCCGCGTACGAATAGCCTTCGAGCGCCTTGGCGACGCGCGCCGGGTCGGCGGACTTCGCGCGCGCGATCCCCTCGAAGGTGAGCTTGGCCTCGATGTACGCGCTCGCCCCGACGTAGCCCAGCGGCTCGCCGTAGGCGGCCTTGTACGCCTCGCTGGCCTTGCGCGTGGCCGGCGTCGCCTCGTGCCAGTACTGGCAGCCGGCGTACACGCCCTCGAGGTCGTCGGCGCCGATCCCCGCGAAGTCGAGCAGCCCGCCGCTCCACACGTAGAGGATCTTGGTGCTCTTCTTGAGCCCGTAGCTGGTCGCGGTCTTGAGCGCCTTGATCGCGTCGCCGCCGAAGTTGAGCAGCACCAGCACGTCGGGCTTCGCCTCGGCCGCCTTGGCGACGTAGTTCGAGAACTCGGTCGCGCCCAGCGGGTGGTAGTCGTTGCCGATCAGGCTCAGCCCGCGCTCGCGCGCGACGTCCTTGACGTTGCTCAGCAGCGACTCGCCGAACACGTAGGAGGGCGTGATCGCGTACCACTTCTTCGCGCTGGGAAACTTCTGGATGAAGGGGTACATGGTCGCGCGCACCGCCCCGTAGGCCGGCACCGACCAGCGGAACGTGTACGGGTTGCAGTCCTTGCCGGTGATCTCGTCGGCCCCGACCGAGGTGAAGAACAGGGCGTGCTTGTCCTTGGCGGTCTGGGCCACCGCCAGCGCCACCGCGCTCGACGCGCAGCCGGCGAAGAAGCGCGCGCCGTCGTGCTCGTAGGCGTCGGTGGCCTGCTGCTGGCCGACGTCGGGCTTGGTCTGGTCGTCGCGCGTGATGTACCGGATGGCGTGCCCCGCGACCGACTTCTTGCGCTCGTTGACGGCGAGCTGGAAGCCGCGGTCGGTGTCGCGCCCGAACGCCGCGTACGCACCGCTCGAGGAGAACACGCCCGCGAACACGACCTCGTCGGCCGCGCCCGCCGGCAGCCCGCTCAGCGCCGCCGCCGCGGCCCCGCCGGCTCCGGCCAGAAAGCTCTTGCGTTGCATCGTCGCTCCCTTCGGCGTCACGAACCGACGCCCAGATAGGCCGCCTGCAGATCGGCGCGTTCGCGCAGCTCGCTCGCCGTTCCCTCGAAGACGAGGGTCCCCTCGTCGACGATCGCGGCGCGGTCGGCCACGTCCAGCGCCAGCGCGGCGTTCTGCTCGACCAGCACGATCGCCAGCCCTTCGCCGCGCATGGCCTCGATCGAGCCGATCACCGCGTCGACCACCACCGGCGCGAGGCCCTGCGAGGGCTCGTCGAGCAGCAGCAGCTTCGGCCCGGTCACCAGGGCCCGGGCGATGGCCAGCATCTGCTGCTCGCCCCCGCTCAAGAAGCGCCCGCGCCGCCCGCGCAGCGGTTCGAGCGCGGGGAAGAGCGCGTAGGCGCGCGCGGGCGGCCAGGCCCCGGGGCGAGCCGCGATGGCGAGGTGCTCGGCCACGGTCAGGTCGGCGAACACGCGCCGCTCCTCGGGCACGTAGGCGATCCCGCGCCGGTTGATCGCGTGCGCCGGCCGCCCGCCGATCTCGGCCCCGGCGAAACGGATGCGGCCCGCGCGCGGCGCGACCAGCCCCATGACCGTCTTGAGCGTGGTCGACTTGCCGGCCCCGTTGCGGCCCAGCAGCGCCAGCACCCCGCCCGCGGGCACGCGCAGCGAGAGCCCCTTGAGAACCCAGCTCTTGCCGTAGTAGGCGTCGACCCGCTCCAGCTCCAGCACCGCCGCGCTCCGCCCTCAGCCGCGCCGGCCGAGATAGGCCGCGCGCACGGCCGCGTCGGCGCGAATCTCGGCCGGCGTGCCGCGCGCCAGCACGCGCCCGAAACTCATCACCGTGATCTCGTCGGCCAGGCTCATCACCAGCGGCATGTTGTGCTCGATCAGCACGATCGTGTAGCGCGCGGCGAGCGCGCCGATGCGGTCGATCAGGGCCCGCGCGTCGGCGGGCGAGAGCCCTTGCGAGGGCTCGTCGAGCAGCAGCAGCACGGGGTCGGTGGCGAGCACGATCGCCAGCTCCAGCAGCCGCTGCTCGCCCCCGGCCAGCTCGCCCGCCGCCACCGCGCGCCGTGCGAGCAGCCCGAAGTCGGCCAGCGCGCGCTCGGCGCGGGCGTTCACCGCCTCCAGCGCCGCCGCCGTGCGCCAGAGCGCGAAGCTGGCCCGGGTGCGCGACTGCGCGGCCAGCCGCACGTTCTCGAACGCGCTCAAGCGCGGGAACACGTTGGTGCGCTGGAACGAGCGCCCCAAGCCCAGGTGCGAGCGGGCCGTCGCGTCGAGCGCGGTCACGTCGCGCTCGCCGAACAGGATCGTCCCGCTGCTGGGCCGCGTCTCGCCGCTGAGCAGGTTGAACAGGGTGGTCTTGCCGGCCCCGTTGGGCCCGATGATCGCGTGCAGCGTGCCGGCCCGAACGTCCAGGTCGACGCCGTCGACCGCGCGCTGCGCGCCGAAGCGCTTGACCAGCTCACGCGTGCGCAGCACGGCTGCCCCAGCGCTCCACCAGGCTCCACAAGCCGCCCCGCAAGAACAGCACCGCCGCGCAGAACACCAGCCCGAACAGCAGCGGCCAGTGGGCCCAGACGTGGCTGAGCGAGTTGGAGAGCACGGTGAAGAGCGCCGCCCCGAGCAGCGCGCCGTAGGGCGAGCCCGTCCCGCCCAGCAGCGCCGCGACCACCACGCTGGTGGACGTGTCGAGGTCGATCGCCTGCAGCGG
>JASLGJ010000509.1 GCA_030150085.1 Candidatus Elarobacter sp.
GGACCAGCCCGGTCCCGGTGCTCGTCATGCCGGCTCCGGCCACCGCCCCGCTGTCCGAGCCCGCCCGCGCGGCCGGCGCCACCGCCTGACGCCCGGTGTTCACCGGCAATGCTCACCCTCGGCGTAGGCTCGTGCCGTGAACGCCACCGTGGGTGATCTCGACGAGCGCGAGATCGAGTCGCTGCTCCGCTCCGAACTGGTGGCGCGGATCGCCTACGTCGACCTGCGCGGGCTGCCGTACATCGTGCCGATCACCTACGCCTACGACGGCGCGGCGTTCTACGGCTTCAGCCCGGACGGGGCGAAGCTGGAGGGAATGCGCCACAACCCGCGCGTGTGCGTCGAGGTGGACCGGGTCGAGGACGCGGCGGACTGGCACTCGGTGGTCGCGCTGGGGCGCTTCGAGGAGTTGCGCGACGACGACGCGCTGGACGCGGTGCGCCGCATTCACGAGCGGCTGGCGACGCTGGCCCAGGCCGACGGCCGGCCCGATGCCGCGCGCCGCAGCTACGTCGACCGGCTGGGCGCGCCGGGCGTCGCCTACCGGATCAGGATCGACGCCAAGCACGGCCGCTTCGCGCGCAGCATGTGAATGCCGCGCGCGGCCGTTCACGTCCGTGCGCGCCGCGTTCACCGCTTCTTCCCGCGCCGGGGCTAGGCTCTCAGCCATGACCACTTCCGCATTTCACTCGCTCCTGGTTCCGGTCGACGGGTCCGCCTCGGCCGACGCCGCGCTGCGCTTGGCGCTGCGGCTGGCCGCGCCCGACGGCGAGGTCCTGATCGCTCACGTCATCAACCGCGCGAAGATCGTCGCCGAGTGCGTCGACCCCTACGGGACCGGCGGCGATCCAACCCCGGCGCTCGAGGCGCTCGAAGGCGACGAGCGCGAGATCTTCAAGCGGGCCTGCGCGCAAGCCGGCGCGGCCGGCGTGCGCTGCTCCACCATCCCGCTGGACGGCCCGACCGCGCCGTGCATCGCCGCGCTGGTGCGCGAGCGGAAGGTCGACGCGATAGCGATGGGCACGCACGGGCGGCGCGGCATGGCGCGCATGGTGCTGGGCAACACCGCCGCGGGCGTCCTGCACCGCACTGCGCTGCCGACCTTCGTGGTACACGAGGAGAACGCTGGCTCGGCCGAACGGCCCTTCGGCCGAATCCTCGTCGCGCTCGATGCCTCGCCGGCGGCGGCGAGTGCGGCCCGCACGGCCGTCGCGCTGGCCGCGCGCGACGGCGGGCGCGTCTTCTTCGCGTACGTCGCGGAAAACGGCGAGGATGCCGGGCCGGCGCTGAGCGCCGCGCGCGCGGCGGCGAGTGCCGCCGGGGTGGAGAGCGACGCGGCCGTCCTCTCGGGCGATCCCGTCGAGGCGCTGCTGGTGTGCGCCCAGACCTGCCACGCCGACCTGATCGCGCTCGGCGCGCACCGCCGCGCCGGGCTGTTCGACATGGGCAGTGTGGCCGAGGCGATCGTGCGGACCAGCCCAGTCCCGGTGCTCGTCGTGCCCGCTCCAGTCGCGACCCCGCTGCCCGAGCCCGCGCGCCCGGCCGGCGCCACTGCCTGACGCTCGGCCGCGGCGACGGTTGCGAACGCGGTGCGAACGACGCTCGCACGCCGTTCACGGGTTCGTCACGGTGAGGCGCTACGGTCGCGGCATGGAAACCGCCAATGCGATCGAGCCTCTGGTGACCGTGCGCGAGCTGCACAACGGGCGGGTCGCGCTGGTCGTGGTCGGTGCCGCGAATCCCGCTCTGGCGGACTTCGTCGCCACGCACCTGGTCGCGCTGCTGATCTTCGGGTTCTCGCCGGCCGAGGCGCTGCTGCTGGCCGACCAGGACGTGCGCGCCGAGCGGCGACCGCGCGGGGTGCGCGCCTTCGTGGCCCGGCTCGACCCCGACGAGCATTCCCTGCTCTACGCGGGAGCGGACTGCGGGGCGACGATCGTGACCGGCGGCCGGACGCGGCGCGCGCTGCGCGTCAACGGACCGGTGCTGGGCAGCGGCGCGCCGGAGTTCGGCGAGAACGCCGCCTTCGCCTGCGCCGGCTCGCGCCTGGTCGTCGCGGGCGGGCCGTACCGCACCACGCTTCTGCTGCCGCTCGAGTGCGAACCGCCACGCCCGCGGCGTTCCACCCGCCTTCAAATCGTGCTGTAACCCTGAGCGAGGCGCGCGATGGGCGCGCCCGCGAGATCAAGGAGCCATACGATGCAGACCCTTGCCACGACTAAGAAGAACGGCGGCGCGCACGCCGCGCCGGCCAATCCCCTGATCGACGACTTCTTCGGCAACATCGCCGCCATGCGGCGCGCGATGATGCGCTCGTTCTTCGACCCGATAACGCTCCCGGAGATGGCGCTCGACACCATGCCCGCGGTGAACCTGTACGAGAAGGACGGCACCTACACGCTGGAGTGCGCGGTACCCGGCTATCGCAAGGAGGACATCAAGGTCGACGCCAGCGGCGACGTGGTGACGATTGGCGGATCGTACGAGCGCGAGAACAGCGACGAGAAAGCGCACTACCACCGCCGGGAAGTGCGGCGCGGCTCGTTCACCCGCTCCATCGCCCTGCCCCAGGAAATCGATCCCGACAAGGTGACCGCCAAGATCACCGACGGCATGCTGACCGTGACTTTGCGCCCGAGCAAAGCCGTCCGCAGCAAGGCGATTCCCGTCACCGCCGGCTGAGCCGGTGCCGACCCGATTTGAGGAGATAGACCCATGCGTGCTTTCGTGATGCGCCGGATCGGCGAGGTCGGCTTCGTCGACAAGCCGCCGCCCCAGCCGGGACCCGGAGACGCGATCGTGCGCACCACGCTCGCGCTGATCTGTACCTCCGACGTGCACACCGTCGCCGGCGCGATCGGCGAGCGCACCGACCTCACCCTGGGCCACGAGGCGGTGGGCATCGTCGAGCGGGTCGGCTCCGAAGTGCGCGACTTCCGGCCGGGCGACCGCGTCGTGGTCGGCGCGATCACGCCGGACTGGGGCGACGCGGCCTCGCAGCGCGGGCACGCTTCGCAGTCGTCGGGGGCGCTGGGCGGCTGGAAGTTCGCCAACCTCAAGGACGGGGTGTTCGCCGAGTACTTCCACGTCAACGAAGCAGACGCGAACCTGGCCCACATCCCCGCCGACGTGCCCGACGAGCAGGCCGTGTACTGCTCGGACATGCTCTCGACCGGCTTCGGCGCGGCCGAGGGCGCGAACGTCCCGCTGGGCGGCACGGTGGCCGTGTTCGCGCTCGGGCCGGTCGGCCTAATGGCGGTCGCCGGCGCGCGCCTGCGCGGCGCGGGGCTGGTGATCGGAATCGAGGGCGACCGCCACCGCGCGACACTGGCGCGCGCGCTGGGCGCCGACAGCGTGCTCGATCCCGCCGAAGGCGGCGTGGTGGAACGGATCCTTGCGCTGACCGGCGGCGAAGGGGTCGACTCGGCGATCGAAGCGCTCGGCAGCGAGCTCACCTTCGCGCAGGCGGTCGAGGCCACCAAACCGGGCGGCACGATCTGCAACGTCGGCTACCACGGTCACGGCGAGACGATCGGCATCCCGCGCCTGGGCTGGGGCGTCGGCATGGCGGAGAAGAGCATCGCCAGCGTGCTCTGCCCGGGCGGGCGGGTGCGCCTGGAGCGCCTGCTGCGCCTGATCCGCAACGAGCGCATCGACCCGCGCGTGCTGACCACCCACGTCTTTCCCTTCGCCGGGCTCGAGGAAGCGTTCCAGCTCATGCAGACCAAGCGCGACGGCGTGATTAAGCCGCTGATCCAGTTCGCCGAGGCCGCGCTGCCGGCCGCGGCCGAGAGCGGCGCCGCCGTCGCGGGCTGAGCCGCGGTGCGGGCCAGCCACCGCTGCCAGCCCGCGGGCCGGCAGTGACCACATCGCGATGAACGCCAAGACCATGATCGAGTCCCCGCTGATCGCGCCTCGTCCCAACGGCGTGCAGCCTGCTCCGCCGCCGCCGCACCGCTCGCGCTGCTGGTGCTGGCCGCGCTGGCCCTCGTGCTCGCGCGCGGGCGGCAGAGCGTCGTCTACCAGACCGCCCCCGCCGCGCACCCGCAGCCTGGTGCAGGCGGTGACCGCGACCGGAACGGTCAACCCGCAAGACACGAACTCGGTCGGCTCGCAGGTCTCGGGAACGATCGTCGCGCTGGGCACCGACTACACCTCGCGCGTGCACCGCGGGGAAGTGCTGGCGCGGATCGACCCGACGCCGTTCCAGGCCGCGGTCGACCAGGCGCGCGGCGCGCTGGCGCAGTCCGAGTCGCAGCTCGCCGCCGCGCTGGGCGGAGTCGCGGGCGCTGCCGCGACGGCGCAGGGCGCTCGCAACGGTCAGCTCCGGCGCCGCGAGCGCCCGTGTGGCCGCGGTCTCGCTAGTGGTGAGCGGGATCGGGATCATGAACATCATGCTGGTGTTGGTCACCGAGCGCACGCGCGAGATCGGCCTGCGCCCGGCGGTCGGGGCGCGCGGCCGCGCAATCCTGCAGCACTACCTCGCCGAGGCCGTGGTGCTCTCGACCAGCGGCGGCGCGCTGGGCGCCTTAGCCGGCCTGGCCGGCGCGGCCGCCGTCGCGGCGCTCGGCCACTGGCCGGTTAAGGCGCCCAGCGCGCCGCCGCTGTTCGAGAGCACCACGGCCTCGGCGAGGTAGTGCTGCAGGATTGCGCGGCCGCGCGCCCCGACCGCCGGGCGC
>JASLGJ010000527.1 GCA_030150085.1 Candidatus Elarobacter sp.
TTGACGGCTTGCAGGTTGGGCAGCCACCGCCGCTTGGTCTTGTTCATTGCGTGCGAGACATTGTTCCCGGACATCGGGCCCTTGCCGCACACGTCGCATCGCTTGGCCATAACAGGGGGAGTGTACCAAATCCGACCCCTCGGCGACAAGGGCGTTCCCCGCAGGGCAGGGCGCTCGCGCTCCGGAACGCGTCGGACGCTCACATGGCTGTCACCACGCTGGACGGGCGGGCGTTCGAGAAGTTCGTCGCCGCCGGGACCTACTTCTTGCGGAAGTACCGGGGCGTCCTCAACGACCTCAACGTGTTTCCGGTCCCCGACGGGGACACGGGCTCGAACATGTTTCTGACCGCCAAGGCAGCCTTGCGCGAGGCCCGCGCCGTGCGCGACCAGCCCCTGGCGGCGGTCGCCGCCGCTGCGGCCCACGGCTCGCTGCTGGGGGCGCGCGGCAACAGCGGGGTGATCCTCTCGCAGATGCTGCGCGGCTTCGCCCACAGCGTGCGCCACCGCGAGACCATCGACACCTTCCAGCTCTCGCTGGCCATGCGGGAGGCGGTGGCCGCCGCCCGGGCCGCCCTGACCAAGCCGGTCGAGGGCACGATCCTCTCGGTCGCGACCGCGGCCGCCGACGAGGCCTACCGGCTGGCGGTGCGCGAGCCGGACTTCTACCGCCTGGCCGACGCCGTGCTGCGGGCCGCCAACGACGCCCTGGACCGCACCCCCGAGCAGCTCCCCGCCCTCAAGGAGGCCGGGGTGGTGGACTCGGGCGGGGCCGGGTTCTGCTACTTCCTCGAAGGCGTGCTGCGCTTCATCCCCGAGCAGACCAAGCGCACGACCGCGTTTCCCCGCCGCCCGGTCCGCTCGAGCGTGTTCACCCGCCAGCAGGTCGTGGGCGAGAACCGCTTCTGCACCGAGTTCGTGCTCGAGCAGGCCCAGGTCGAGGCCCACCCGCTGCGCGACGAGCTCGACCGGCACGGCGACTCGCTGCTGGTGATCGGGGCCGCTCCGACGATCAAGGTCCACATCCACACCGGCGAGCCCGAGGCCGTGCGGGGCATCGCGGCCCGGCACGGCAGCGTGACGCGCTGGAAAGTGGAGGACATGGCCCGCCAGCACACCCTGCTGGTGGTCGACAAGCCGGCCCGAGCCTTGGGAATCGCGGCGGTCGTGCCGGGGGCGGGCTTCGACCGCATCGCGCGCGAGCTGGGGGCCGAGGTGACGATCCCCGTCCCGCCCGGGGCCAACCCCTCGGTCGAGGACCTGCTGATCGGGGTCAACGCCTCGCTGGCCGACACCGTCTACCTGCTGCCCAACGACCCCAACGTCGCGCTGGCCGCGCGCGAAGTCGGCGCGCTGAGCGCCAAGACGGTGATCGTCGTGCCGACCGCCGACCCGCTGGCCGGCCTGGCGGTGCTGCTCGCCCTGGGCGGGTCCGAGGAACCCGTCCCGCCCGCCGAGCTGGCCCCGGTCCTGGCCGGAGTGCGCAGCGCCTCGGTGTTCTTCGCCGGCAAGGACGCCAGCGTGGGCGGCGTGGCGGTGCAGAAGAACGCTCCCACCGCCGCCGTCGGCAAGCGGCTGCTGACCGCGCCGACGCTGGGCGAGGTGCTGGTCGCGGCCGCGAGCGCGCTCGGCGCGGCGGACGCCGAGCTGCTCACGCTCTACTACGGCGGGGCGCAGAAGGAACGCGACGCGCAAAAGCACATGGCGCAGTTGTGCGAGCGCTTCGCGGGTGTCGAGGTGGAGTACTACTACGGCGGCCAAGCCGGCATCGAGTACTGGGTCTCCGTTGAGTAGCGGCGGGACGGGGACGCTGCCGGTCGTCGCGGTGGACGCGATGGGCGGGGACGACGCGCCCGGCGCGGTGGTCGCGGGCGCGCTGCTGGCGCACCGCGACGGGCTGGCGCGGATCGTGCTGGTCGGCGACCAGGCCCGGATCGCGCCCCTGCTGGGCGGCGAGAGGGAGATCGCGGTCGTGCACGCCGCGGGCGAGGTCGCGATGGACGCGCCCGCCGCGCAGGCGGTGCGCAACGCGGCCGGCACGTCGCTGGGCGAGGCGGTCGACCTGGTGCGCGCGGGCCGGGCCGAGGCCGTCGTCTCGGCCGGCAACAGCGGGGCCTTCCTGGGCATCGCGCTGATCCGCCTGCGCACCATCCCCGGCATCGCGCGCCCGGCGATCGGCGCGGTGCTGCCCGGGCGCCACGGCCCGGTGGTGCTCTGCGACGCGGGCGCGAACGTCGACTGCAAGCCGGAGTGGCTGTGCCAGTTCGGCATCATGGCCAGCGCGTACGCCAAGGCCGCGCTCGGGGTGCCCGACCCGCGGGTCGCGATCATCTCGGTCGGCGAGGAGCGCAGCAAGGGCAACGCGCAGACGATCGAAGCGGCCGCCCTGCTCGAGCGCGCGCCCCTGCGCTTCGTCGGCAACGTGGAGGGCAAAGACGTGTTCGTGAACGGGGCCGACGTGGTGGTCGCCGACGGGTTCGTCGGCAACGTCATCCTCAAGACCGCCGAGGGCGCGGCGGTGTTCGTGCGCGACGCGCTGCGCGAGGCCTACGCCGGGGCGAGCCCGCTGGCGAAGGTCGGCGGGCTGCTCAGCCGCCCGGCGTTCGCCGCGCTGCGCGAGAAGACCGACTACGCCACTTACGGCGGCGCGCCGCTGCTGGGCGTGCGCGGCAACTGCGTCGTCGCCCACGGCCGCTCGGACGCCAAGGCGATCCGCAACGCGATCAAGCAGGCCGCCGCGCTGGCCCGCGCGGACCTGGTCGGCGTGATCGGCGCCGCGGTGGCGCCGTGATGGCCGGTCCGAACGCCGAGGTCGCGATCGTCACCGACTCGACGTCGGATCTCGACCCGGCCGACGCGCGCGCGCGCGGGATCGCGGTCGTGCCGCTGTTCGTGAACTTCGGCGAGAGCAGCTACCGCGACCAGATCGACCTCTCGCGCGACGAGTTCTACCGCAAGCTGGCCAGCTTGAAAGTGCTGCCGACGACCGCCCAGCCGACCCCGGCCTCGTTCGAGGAGGCCTTCCGGCCGCACGCCGAGGCCGGCCGGCCCATCGTGTGCATCACGATCATGGGCAGCCTGTCGGGCACGGTCAACGCCGCGAGCACCGCCGCCAAGGCGTTCCCCGGCGCGGAGATCCACGTCGTCGACAGCGGCACCGTCGCGGGCGGCCTGGCGCTGCAGGCCCAGCATGCCAGCGACCTCGCCCGGGCCGGCGCGGACGCGGCGGCGATCGTCGCCGCGCTGAAGCGCGACTACGAAACGTGCCGGGGCTTCGCGACCCTGCCCGACCTCTCGCACGCGGTGCGCACCGGGCGCGTGTCGCGCGCCCAAGCCTTCCTCGGCTCGGCGCTCAAGATCGTGCCGGTGCTGCGGATCGACTCCGGCGCGGTCAGCGAGCAAGCGCGCGTGCGGACCTTCGCGCGCGCGATCGACGCGATGGTCGAGGCCGCCGCGGGCGAGGCCAACAAGGCCGACGGGGCGCGCATCTGCGTCATGCACGCGCACGCGCAGGAGAGCGCGCAGCGCGTCGGCAGCGGCCTGCGGGCCAAGCTCAGCACCGTCCCGACGATCTTCGAGGAGCTCGAAGCGGGCCCGGTGCTCGGGACGCACGCGGGTCAAGGCGCGGTCGGCGTGTTCGTCATCCCGGGCCCATGAACGTTGCGCCCGGCGCGGCCGCGGCGCCCGGCGCGAGCGCCGCGCACGGTGCGGGCACGCCGCGCGCGGGAGTCTACGTCCACCTGCCGTTCTGCCCGTACATCTGTCCGTACTGCGACTTCGCGAAGTGGGCCTGGGACGACGCGCGCGCGGCGCGCTATCTCGCCGCGCTGCGGGCCGAAATAGCGCACGCGCCAGCGGTACGGGCGCGCACGCTGTTCTTCGGCGGGGGCACGCCGACCGCGTACCCGCCCGAGGCGATCGCGGCGCTGATCGGCGAGGTGCGGGCGCGCTTCGCGCTGCCCGCGGACGCCGAGATCACGACCGAGGCCAACCCCGACCCGGCGCTGGCGGCGCGCATCCCCGGCCTGCGCGCGGCGGGGGTGAACCGGCTCTCGATCGGGGTGCAGTCGTTCGACCCGCGCGAGCTGCGGGTGCTGGGCCGACGGCACGCGCCCGCCGACGTGGCGAACGCCGTCCGCGCCGCGCGGGAGGCGGGCTTCGACGACCTCTCGCTCGACCTGATCTTCGGCGTCCCCGGCCAGAGCGAGGAGTCGTGGGCGGCCTCGCTCGACGCCGCGCTGGCGCTGGAGCCCGACCACCTGTCGTGCTACGGCCTGACGATCGAGGAGGGGACGCCCTACGCGACCTGGTTCGCGCGCGACCCCGGCGCCTTCGCCGACGACTCGCTCGAGGCGCGCCTGTACGCGCTCGCGATCGCGCGCCTGCGCGCGGCCGGCTTCGAGCACTACGAGATCTCGAACTGGGCCAAACCCAACCGCCGTTCCCAGCACAACGCGCTCTACTGGGCCAATGAGCAGTATCTCGGGCTGGGCGTCGGCGCCGCCTCCTACCTGGGCGGCGTGCGCTCGACCCACACCCGCGACCTCGAGTCCTACGCCGCGGCCGCGCTGGCCGGCGCGCCCATCCCGGGCGAGAGCGAGCGGCTGGAAGGCGCGGCCCAGGCCGGCGAGGCGATCATGCTGGCGCTGCGGACCGCCGAAGGAGTCGACTTGGCCGCGTTCCGCGAACGGTACGGACTCGATGTCCTCCAGCGCTACCGAGCCGAGATCGCCGAGTGGGCGGGCGGCGGGTTCCTCACCGTCGCGGACGGCCGCGTCCGCCTCACCGAGCGCGGCCGGTTCGTAGCGAACGATGTCTGTGCTGCGTTCCTCGCCGACTGAGCCCGGGCGCGGCGTCGCGGCCGCCGTCCTGCGGCTGATCTTCGCCGCGATCTTCGGCACGACGGGCTTCCTGCTCGGGCGCGAGGCCTATCTGCACGCCTTCGCGCTGCACGTCTCCACCCAGGCCGGGCAGCTCGCGCTGCTGATCGGCACGCCGGTCGTCGGCGCGGTGCTCGGCGTGCTCGTCGTGCCCGCGGCGCAGCTGTTCTTCGAGACCGAGCTGCGCACGGTCGAGCGGGCCATCGACCGGCTCGCCCCGGGCGAGCTGGTGGGTGGGGCGATCGGCCTGGTCACCGGCTTGATCGTGGCCTTCCTGGTCAAGAGCGTGCTGTTCGAGTTCGTCGCCTTCGCCGGGCGCACGGGCGGCTACATCGCGATCGCGCTGTACCTGGTGCTGAGCGTCTTCGCGGCCTTCCTGGGCGCGCGGGTGGGGGCCAAGCAGCGCGTCGCGCTGAGCCGGATCGCCTCGCCGGGAGCGGCGGCGGCGGCGGTCGGGGGCGAGCCCAAGGTGCTCGACACCTCGGTCATCATCGACGGCCGGGTGCTCGACATCGTGCGCAGCGGCTTCATGGAGGGGCCGCTGCTGCTGCCGCGCTTCGTGCTGCGCGAGCTGCAGCTCATCGCCGACAGCGGCGACGCCATGAAGCGCGGGCGCGGGCGGCGCGGCCTGGAACTGCTGACCCGGCTGCAGGAGACGACCCCGATCGAGATCGTCGAGCGCGACTTCGACGACATCCGCGAGGTCGACGCCAAGCTGGTCCGGCTGGCCCAGGAGCGCGGCGCCAAGCTGGTCACCAACGACTACAACCTCAACCGGGTGGCCCACGTCGAGGGCGTGCCGGTGCTCAACGTCAACGAGCTGGCCAACGCGCTCAAGGCCGTGCTGCTGCCCGGCGAGGAGCTGCGGGTTCTGGTGATCCGCGAGGGCCGCGAGGCCCACCAGGGCGTCGGCTACCTCGAGGACGGGACCATGATCGTGGTCGAGAACGGGCGCCGCCTGATCGGCGAGACGGTGGACGTGGCGGTGACCAGCGCCCTGCAGACGAACGCAGGGCGGATGATCTTCGCCCGTCCGAAAGTCCGCTCTTGATCTGGGGAGCCGTCGTCGCCGCCGCCGGGCGGGGGACCCGCTTCGGGCGGCCCAAGCAGCTCGTCGAGCTGGCCGGAAAACCGATGCTGGCCTGGTCGGTCGACGCCTTCGCCGCCATGCCCGAGATCGCCGAGCTGGTGGTGGTGACCGAGCCCGAGATGGTCGAGCGGGTCGAGGCGGTGGTCCACCCGCGCGTCACCCAGGCCACCCTGCGGGTCGTCGCGGGCGGTTCCGACCGCCAGGCCAGCGTGCGCAACGGGCTGGACGCGCTCTCGCCCGAGGTCGGCGCGGTGCTGGTCCACGACGGCGCGCGGCCGCTGGTGCTGACCTCCGACGTGCGGGCCGGGATGCGCCCGGTGCGCCCCGGCACGGCCACCCTGCTGGCCACCCCGGTGATCGACACGGTCAAGGTCGCCGAGCCCGGCGGCAAGGTGACCCGCACCCTCGACCGGGCGACCCTGTGGGCCGCCCAGACGCCGCAGTTCGCGACCGCCAAGGACCTGCGCCGGGCCCACGCCGACGCCCAGCGCAACGGCCTGCCGCCCGCGACCGACGACGCCGCGCTGCTGGAACGGGCCGGGCTGGACGTGCTGATCGTCGAGGGCGCGGCGGAGAACTTCAAGGTCACCCTGCCGCACGATCTGGTCCGCGCCGAGGCCCTGCTGCAGGCGCGGGCCGAGCTGGGCGAGGACGGCGAGGAAGTGCTGCTGCTCGAGTGCTACGTCGACCCGCGCGCGGTCGACGACGTGCTGGCCGAGCTGGAGGCGCGCGATGCGCGGGTCGACGAGATCGAGCGCGACCTGCCCGGCGCGGTCGTCATCCGAGCCTACGCGACCAACCCCGCCCTGCGCGGCTTCGGCGCGCGCCTGCACGCGCTGGCCGGCGAGGACGCGCTCTACACCGCGCACCTCTCGCACCTGGCCCCGCGCACGACCCCGCTCGACCGCCGCCACTGACGTGCAGCCGCCGCGCTTTCGGGTCGGGCACGGGTTCGACGCGCACCGCCTGGTCGAGGGGCGGCCCTTCGTGCTGGGCGGGGTGCGGATCGAGCACCCCACGGGGCCGCTCGGGCACAGCGACGCCGACGTGCTCTGCCACGCGGTGAGCGACGCGCTGCTGGGGGCCTGCGCGCTGGGCGACCTGGGGGCGCACTTTCCCGACACCGACCCGCAGTGGAAGGGGGCC
>JASLGJ010000586.1 GCA_030150085.1 Candidatus Elarobacter sp.
GGCTGGACCGCTTCGTCGTCTCCTCGCCCCAGGTCGCGGGCTCGGACATGCCGGTCGAGACGGTGATCGACGCGCGCATCCCCTCGCCCGACGTGCTGCGCGAAGCGGCCCCGCTGACCCGCAAGCTCTACGACGCGGGGGTGTGGACCGGCTACGTCAACCGCCACGGCGCGACCGAGTTCCACACCGGCGGCGTGGCGGTGACGCCCGCGCCGTACCACCCGGTGGGACGCGACGGCGCGCCCGACCCGGGGCTCTACGTGCTCGGCATCCCGACCGAGCACACCCGCTGGTTCATGCAGGGCGGCAGCAGCCGGCCCGGGCGCTGGACCGATTTCGTGCACGACGCCGACGCGATCGCGGCCCACGCGCTCGCGCCGGCCGCCCTCGTCACCGACGGAGAGGTAGAAACCGTGGAACCGCAACGCGAAGCAGTCGCCGTGGGTGGCGCATGAGCAACGACACAACGCGCCGCCCGGCGCTGCTGGTGCTCGACCTGATCAACGACATCGTCCACCCCGACGGCACGTACGCCGAGGTGTGCCTGGAGCAGGTCACGCGGCGCGGGGTGATCGAGCGCACCGCGCGCGCGATCGCGCGCTGCCGCGCGGCCGGCATCCCGGTCGTCTACGTGGTGGTCGGGTTCTCGCCCGGCTACCCCGACTGGCCGGCGGACTCGCCGGTGTTCGCCGAGTCGCGCCACAAGAACGGGCTGGTCCTGGGCACGTGGGGCACCCGGGTGCACGACGCGCTGGCGCCCGCGCCGGGCGAGCCGGTGGTCGAGAAGCGCCGGGTGGACCCCTTCCACGGCACCCAGCTCGACCTGCTGCTGCGCAACCTGAACGTGAACACGCTGCTGCTGAGCGGGGTGGTGACCGAGCTGGTCATCCTCGGCACCGCGCGCGCCGGGCACGACCGCGACTACCGGATCGAGGTGCTGGAGGACGCGACCGCGACCGCGAACCAGGAGCTGCACGAGGCGGCGATCGCGGTCACCGCCCGCACCGCGACCATCACCACCGTCGACCAGGCGCTGCCGGAGCTGATCCACTCGTGAAGAACCGCGTCGCAACCCGCATCGCGAGCGCCGAGCGCTCGGCGACCGTCGCCCTGATCGACAAGGTCCAGAGCCTGCGCGCCCAGGGCGTGTCCGTGCTCGACTTCGGCGGCGGCGACCCCGACTTCGCCACCGCCCCGCACATCGCGGGCGCGGCGAGCGCCGCGCTCGGCGAAGGCTTCACCCACTACACCTCCAGCCGCGGCATCGCCCCGCTGGTGGCGGCGGTGGCCGAGAAGCTGCGCCGCGACAACGGCATCCTCGCCGACCCGGCGAGCGACGTGATCGTCACGCCCTCGGCCAAGCACGCCCTGTTCGTGACGATGATGGCGATCCTCGACCCGGGCGACGAGCTGATCGTGCCGACCCCGAGCTGGGTCAGCTACCAGTCGATGGCGATGCTCGCCGGCGGGCGCGCGGTCGCGGCCGAGCTCGACCCGGGCGACGGCTTCCGCGTCACCCGCGCGCTGCTCGAGCGCCACCTCACCCCGCGCACCAAGGCGCTGCTGATCAACAGCCCCTGCAACCCCACCGGGCGCGCGCTGACCGAGGCCGAAGCGGCCGACGTCGCGGCGTTCGCGCGCGAGCGCGACCTGTTCGTCATCGCCGACGAGATCTACGAGAAGATCCTCTTCGACGGCGCGCGCCACGTCAGCTTGGCGACCCTGCCCGGGATGGCCGAGCGCACCTTCACCGTCAACGGCTTCTCGAAGGCGTACGCGATGACGGGCTGGCGGCTGGGCTACGTCGCCGGCCCGAGCGACGTGATGAAGCAGATGCTCAAGGTGCAGGAGCACACCGTGTCGTGCGCCGGCTCGTTCGTGCAGCGCGGCGGCGTCGCGGCGCTGACCGGCGACCAGAGCGTGGTGGCCGAGATGGCGGCCGAGTACGCCGCCCGCCGCACGCTGATCGTGAACGGCCTCGACGCGCTGCCGGGCGTCGCCTGCCCCGCGCCGGACGGCGCGTTCTACGTCTTCCCCGACGTGCGCGGGACGGGCTTCGCCAGCTCGGCCGAGTTCGCCGCGTGGCTGCTCGACGAGGCGGGCGTGGCGGTAACGCCGGGCTCGGCCTTCGGGCCGGGCGGCGAGGGCCACGTGCGGCTCTCGTTCGCGACCGCGCGCGAGACCATCAGCGCCGCGCTGGAGCGCATGGCCGCGGCGCTCGCGAAGCGCCCGCTGGCCGCCGCGGTCCGCTAGCGCCCGGCACGCGAAGCGGAACGAAAGGGAACCGATGGGCTCGACCCTAGCGCAGAAGACCTGGGACGCGCACGTCGTGCGGCGCCTGAGCGGCGGCGACGACCTGCTCTACGTCGACCTGCAGCTGCTGCACGAGGTCAACACCCCGCAGGCCTTCGACGACCTGCGCGCGGCCGGGCGCACCGTGCGCCGGCCCGAGCTTAACCTCGGCACCGAGGACCACAACACACCCACCGTCGCGCTCGACCGGGTCATCAAGGACCCGGCCGGGCGGCGCCAGTGCGCGCTGATGCGCGCCAACTGCGAGCAGTTCGGCATCCCGCTGCACCGCCTGGGCGATCCCGGCCAGGGCATCGTGCACGTCATCTCACCCGAGCTGGGGCTCGTGCGGCCCGGCATGACGATCGTGTGCTGCGACTCGCACACCACCACGCTGGGCGCGTTCGGCGCGATCGCGTTCGGGATCGGCACCGCGCAGGTCGAGCACGTCCTCGCCACCCAGACCCTGGTCATGCGCCGCCTCAAAGACATGGCGGTCACCGTGAGCGGCCGCCTGCCCGAGGGCGTGACGGCGAAGGACCTCGTGCTGGCGTTCATCGCGCAGGTCGGCACCGCCGGCGGCCAGGGCCACATCATCGAGTACCGCGGCGAGGCGATCGAAGCGCTCTCGATGGAAGCGCGCATGACGCTGTGCAACATGTCGGTCGAGGCGGGTTCGAAAGCGGGCCTGATCGCGCCCGACGAGACGACCTTCGCGTACCTGAAGACGCGGCCCGGGATGCCGCAGGGCGCCGCTTGGGACGCCGAGGTCGCGTACTGGACCTCGCTGCGCAGCGACCCCGACGCGGTCTTCGACAAGCACGTCGCGCTCGACGCGAGCACGCTCAGCCCGTACGTGTCGTGGGGCACCACCCCCGCCCAGAGCATCCCGCTCGACGGCCGCGTGCCCGCGCCGGCCGACTTCGCCGACCCGCAGGAACGCGCCGCGACCGAGCGCGCGCTGCGCTACATGGACCTGCGCCCCGGCACCGCGCTGCGCGACGTCGCGATCGACACCGTGTTCCTGGGCTCGTGCACCAACAGCCGGATCGAGGACCTGCGCGCCGCGGCCCAGGTGCTGGCCGGGCGGCGCGTCGCCGACGGGCTGGAGATGATCGTCGTGCCGGGCTCGATGGCGGTGCGCGCGCAGGCCGTGGCCGAGGGACTCGACCGCATCTTCGCCGAGGCCGGCGCGGACTTCCGCGCCGCGGCCGGCTGCTCGATGTGCGCCGCGCTCAACGAGGACCGGCTGCGCCCCGGCCAGCGCGCCGCGTCGACCAACAACCGCAACTTCGAGGGCCGGCAGGGCAAGAACGCGCGCACCCACATCGTCTCGCCGCCGGTCGCCGCCGCGACCGCGGTCGCCGGCCGGCTCGCCGCGCCCGCGGACCTCTGAGGAGCACGCCGTGCAGCCGTTCACCGTCCACACCGGCAGCGCGATGCCGCTGCGCCGCACCGATGTCGACACCGACCAGATCATCCCGACCCGCTTCGTGCCCTACTTCAGCCGCACGGGCTACGCCAACGCGCTGTTCGCCGACTGGCGCGACGACCCGAGCTTCGTGCTCAACCTGCCCCAGTACGGCGGGGCGACGATCCTGGTCGCCGGGAACGACTTCGGCACCGGCTCCTCGCGCGAGTCCGCGGTGTGGGCGATCCAGGCGGCGGGCTTCCGCGCCGTGCTCGCCCCGCGCTTCGGCGACATCTTCCGCCTGAGCTCGCTGATGAAGGGCTTGCTCACGGTCGTCATCCCGGCCGAGGTCGTCGAACGCCTGTGGGACCTGATCGAGAACGACCCG
>JASLGJ010000540.1 GCA_030150085.1 Candidatus Elarobacter sp.
CGAGGCCACCACCATGTCGATCACGATGAACGGGATGTAGATCGCGAAGCCGATCTGGAAGGCCGTCTTGAGCTCGCTGATCACGAAGGCCGGCACCAGCAGGTAGGTCGGCACGTCGTCCTGCGCGGCGGGGCGCGGCTCTTTCGAGAGCGAGTAGAACAGGGCGATGTCCTTCTCGCGGGTCTGGCGGAACATGAACCCGCGCAGCGGCTTGGCGGCCCGGTCGATCGCGACCGACTGCGAGATCTTGTTGCCCAGGTACGGCTGGAGCGCGTTCTTGTTGATGTCCTTGATGACCGGGTTCATCACGAAGAACGTCAGCAGCAGCGCCAGGCCGACCAGCACCTGGGTCGGCGGCACCTGCTGCGTCCCCAGCGCCGTGCGCACGAAGGACAGTACGATCACGATGCGGGTGAACGAGGTCAGCAGCACCAGCAGGGTCGGGGCCAGGGTGACCACGGTCAGCAGCAGCAGGATCTGCAGCGACATCGCGACGTCGGAGGGCTTGGTGGCCGGCGAGACGCCGATGTTCACCCGCGGAATGGGGATCGTCGGCGCGACCGGGCCGGCGGCGCCCTGCGCGAAGGCGGGCGCGGCGAAGAGGCCGGCGACGGCGATGCCGGCGGCCAGCGCGAGGATGAAGGTGAGGAGACGGCGGTTCACTGCTTGCGGAATCTCTGCATCAGGCGGAGCATCGCGTCGCGCTGCTCCCCGAGCGCCTTCCGTTGCGTCTCGATATAGGGCTCGACGACCTCGGGGGAGAGGTCGGCGATGTGGGTGACGCCGCCCGAGCCGCCCCCGACCAAGAAATACTTGTCGGCGACCTTGACGACGTGGACGGTGGTGTTCTGGCTCAGGAAGGTCGACTCGACCACGCTCACCAGCTTCCTGCTGGTGGAGGTGACGATCCGCCCCCGGTTGAGCTGGCGCACGACGTACGTCAGCCCGACCAGCAGCAGGCCGACGACCGCGAGCGACCAGACGGCCGTGAGGACGAAGTTTCCTTCCAGAGCTACACCTTGTCGACGACGGGGTTGAGCTCGCTGATCTTGACCGCGAACTTGTCGTCGACGACGACCACCTCACCGCGCGCGATGAGGATGTTGTTGACGTAGAGGTCGATCGGGTCGGTCGCGAGCTTGTCGAGCTCGAACACGCTCCCGGCCGTCATCGAGACGACCTCGCGCAGCGACAGCTCGGTCTGGCCGAGCACGGCCGAGATCTCGAGCGGCACGTCGTGAACCAGGTCGAGGTTGGCGTGGCCGGGCGCGGCGGTGCGCAGCGGGGTCGGGGTCAGCGGGCTGAACGCGACCGGCTGCCCTTCTTCCACCCGGGCCGGGCGCGCGCGGCCGAACGGGGCCGGCGGTTCGGGCACGGCCTGCGGGGCGGGCTCGGGGACGAGCCGGTGCTGGGCCAGGACGTCGAAGTCCAGCGTCAGCGGGGTGCGCAGGTCGGGGCCCAGGTCCAGCGCGGCGGTGAACGTCGCGAACGGCGGGGCCGGGAAGGCGTGGGCCTCGCTCACCACCTCGGAGGCGATGCCGTTGGCGTCGTGGCCGGTCGCGCTGGCCAGCGCCTCGCCCATCGCCGAGGAGATCTGGGCCACCGTCTCGGCCACGATCGAGAGCTGCATGGCGTCCAGCTCGCCGCCCTCGCCCGCCCCGCCCAGCATCAGCTCGACCACCCGGCCCAGGTCGGCCTTGGCGTAGCGGGCCACGAACGACAGCCCGGCCGAGGGGATGCGGGTCAGGGTCGCGACCGTGCCCGGCTCGACCCGGATCGAGCTCTCGCCCGTGTCCTCGAGCGCGGCCCCGGGCGTGACCGTGCGGCCGGCCAGCGTGCCGAGCACCGCGGCGGCGGAGGCGAACATGGCGTCGGCGAGCGGACGCAGCGAATCGGGCACCGTTACTCCTCGTTCTCCACGACGTGAGAGACCCGCACGGCGAGCTTGTCGCGGTTCACGCCCGGAAAGACCTTGAACTTCTCGCGCTCGTTGACGGTCACCGCCAGCGGCTCGGTCACCGGCTTGTCGAACATGACCAGGTCGCCCGGCTGGAGCGCGATCAGGTCGCGCAGCGAGACGATGGTCTTGCCCAGCTCGACGCTGACGTCGACCGGCGCGCGCTCCACGTTGCGGGCCAGCTGCGCGATGTCCTCGTCGGTCATGCCCCGCCCGGCCACCACGCTGGGCGACCACTGGAAGTCGGAGAGCTGGGGCCCGATCGACTGCAGGACGAGATAAGGCAGGCAGAAGTTCATCACCCCGGTCATGTCGCCGATCTTGAGCTCCATCGAGACGAAGGCCACGATCTGGTCGAGCGGGATGATGCGCGGGATGAACTGCGGGTTGGAGTCGAGGGCCTCGATCTTGAGCGAGAGCGTGAGCAGGTAGTTCCACGACTCGCGGTAGCTGTTGAGCATGCGCGCCATGAAGCGCTGCATCAGGGTCCGCTCGATGTCGGTCAGGTCGCGCAGCTTCTGGGGGAACCAGCCCGGCCCGCCGAGCAGGCGGTCGATGATCGAGAACACCAGGTTCAAGTCGATCTGCGCGATGCCCGAGCCCGGCAGGGGGTCCATCGAGTAGATCGAGAGGATCGACGGGATCCCGATCGACGAGATGAAGTCGCCGTAGCTGATCTGCTCGATCGAGACGATCGTCGCCTCGACCCGCGTCCGCAGGTAGACCGAGAGCGAGTTGTTCAGCAGGCGGGTGAAGTTGTCGTGCAGGGTGCGCAGCGTCTGGAGCTGGTTGGTCGAGAACTTGTCCAGCCGCTTGTTGAAGCGGAAGTCGAACGACTTGATCTTGCGCCCCTCGAACCCGCCCGCCTCGGCCTCGGGGGCGGCGAGCTGGTTGACGAGGGCGTCGATCTCTTCTTGCGACAGCATTGACACGGGATTACTCGGCCTCCGCGGGCTTGGCGGCGGGGGCCGGGGCCCCGTTGAGGATGACGACGTCGACGCGCCGGTTCAAGTGGCGGTGCGCTTCGCTGTCGTTGGGAAACTTCGGGCGGAACTCGCCGTACCCCGCGAACGACAGGCGGGTCGGCGAGATGCGGGCGTGCTCGACCAGGTAGCGCGTGACGCCGGTCGCGCGGGCTGCCGAGAGCTCCCAGTTGGTGGGGTACTGCGAGGTCGCGATCGGCACGTCGTCGGTGTTGCCCTCGACCCGCAGGTCGTTCTTCACCCCGCGGATCTGGCCCGCGATCTCGTCGAGCACCTGCGTCATCTCCGGGCGCAGGTCGGCCGAGCCCGAGGCGTAGTAGCTCTTGTCGCTGAGCAGGGTGATGACCAGCCCGCTCTTGCCGATCCGCGTCTGGACCTTGGCCTGCAGGTGGTTGGCGCGCACGTAGGTGTCCAGCTTGGCCTTCACCGCGACCATGTCGGCCTGTTCGGCGCGGCGCGACTGGGGCCCGTTCAGGCCGCCGTTGGGCGGGGTGTTGTTGGAGTCGACGTTGTTGAAGCCGCCCGAGATCTCGGTCGCCAGGCGCTGCAGCTTGACCTTCGAGATGGTCGAGATCGCGAACAGGATGATGAACAGCGCCAGCAGGAGGGTGATCATGTCGGCGTAGGTCAGCAGCCAGCGCATCATGCCCGCGCTCTCCAGCTCGCCGCCCTTGCCGGCGTTGCGGCGCAGGCGCGAGCGGGTATCGCTTCCGGTCGCCACGCGCTACGCGCTCACGAACTCCGGGTCGCCCACGGCGCCGCCGGCCTCGACCTCGGTCTCGCGCTCCTCGGGGTCGAGGAAGGCGTGCAGCTTCTCCTCCAGCAGGCGCGGGTTGTCGCCGGCCTGGATCGAGAGGATGCCCTCGATCATGATCTCGCGCATGAGCAGCTGCTGGCCCGCGCGCTCCTTGATCTTCGCGCCCAGCGGGAGCCACAGCAAGTTCGCCAGCGCGATCCCGAAGAAGGTCGCGACGAAGGCCTGCGCGGTCGCGACGCCGAGCTCGCCCGCGACGTTGCTGCTGCCGCCCAGCGAGCCCAGGCCCTTGAGCATGGCGATCAGCCCGAGCACGGTGCCGATGATGCCCAGCGTGGGCGAGTAGCCGCCCATCGTCATGAAGACCGCCTCGGCCTTGGCGTTGCGCTCCTGCACGAACAGCACTTCGGTCTCGAGGATCTTGCGGATGATGTCGGTGTCGCGGCCGTCGATGACGATCTGGATGCCCTTGCGCATGAAGTCGTCCTCCAGCGCGGCGGCCTCGTTCTCGAGCGCCAGCAGCCCTTCGCGGCGCGCTTTCTCGGCGAACGAGACGAGCGTCGCGATCACGTCGCGCTCGTGGTAGACGGGCTCGACGAAGGCGGTCTGCAGACCCTCGCGCAGGCCGCGCACGAAGACGCGCATGGGGAACGAGATCATCGTGGCCCCGATGGTCCCGCCGAACACGAGCAAGAAGGCCTCGTAGCGGGCGAAGATGATGGTCGCGTCGACCTTGCCGATCCAGGCCGAGATGACGAGCGCGGCGAGGGCGATGACCAGGCCGAGTATGGTCGCGAAATCCAAGGTGCGGCCCTTCCGAAACGGACGAGGCGAGGGTACTCTCTGTGACTATCGGCGCCGCTCGGCCCGATGTTAATCCGTTTCGCGCCGGTCGCCGCCTGCTCGGAGGGCAGGCGGGCGAGCGTTATCGTTCGTTCGCCGCGGCCTCGGGGCCGTAGATGCGGCGCTTGAACTCGACGATCCGCTCGCGGACCTCGTCCATCGTGTCGCGGACGATCAGCTTGTTGCCCGAGGTCAAGGTCACGACGGTGTCCGGGGTCGCCTCGAGCGACTCGATCAGGTCGGGATTGACCATGATGGGCTGGTTGTTGAGACGGCGTAAAGCGATCATGGCCTCTGAATTCTAGCCGGACCGCACGAAAAAAGCGACGCGGCCCTCCGTGGCCTGCGCCGCTTTTCGGCGTCGAACCTGCGCGGGTTTAGCGCTTCAGGTTGACGACGGTCTGGAGATCCTCGTCGGCCGTGGTGATGCTCTTCGAGTTGGCCTCGAACGAGCGCTGGGCGAGGATCATCTTGGTGAACTCGTCGGCGATCGAGACGTTCGACTGCTCGAGCGCGCCCGACACGATGGCCCCGTTCTTGCCGCTCCCGGCGGTGCCGTACTGGGCCAGGCCGGAGTTCGAGGTGGCGCCGAACTGCGAGCCGCCCAGGCGCTGGAGGCCCTGTTCGTTCTGGAACGTCGCGGTCGCCACGCGCCCCAGCGCCGTGGTCTGGCCGTTGGTGAAGGCGCCCTGGATGGTGCCGTCCTGGCCGATCGTGATGTTCGAGAGCGTGCCGGCGGTGAAGCCGTTCTGGTAGAGCACGCTCAGGTTGGCCGTGCCCGCCAGCGAGGTCTGCTGGCTGTAGTCCAGCCCGATCGGGCCGGGCGCGGGCGCGGCGCCGGGCGCGGTCGGGGCGACCGCGTTGTTGGTGCCGTTGCTGCCCCAGGAGCGGATGTCGAGCTGGTTGCCGTTGGCGCTGGTCGCCGCCTGGCCGGCCGTGTGCACGGCCGCGCCGCTGAGCACCGCGCCCGAGCCGAGCTGGTTGGAGCTGTTGACGTACTGCCCGGACTGGTCGAAGTAGGCGTACCCGACGACGCCGCTGGCGGCCGCGCCGGCCGGCGCGCCCGTCACGGGGTCGATCGTGTCGAAGGTCGTGCCGTCCTGGAACGAGATCGAGACCTTCCAGCGCGAGGCGACCGCGTGCAGGTTGCCCGAGGGGTCCGCGACCTGGGTCGGCAGGCCGTTCGTCGCGGCGACCGGCGGCGGGCCGGCCGCGGCCGGGGTCGCGCCGGTGGCGTCGGGAGTGTAGGTGAGCGTGGCCAGGTGGGCGTTGCCGAGCGAGTCGTAGATCGTCGTCGTGGTCGTGGAGGCCTGGCCGGTGCCGGCGGTGCCGGCCTGCACGCCCTGGGCTTCCTTCGTCCACTGCGACTGGTCGAGATTGCCGCCGAGCTGCGCGTCGAAGACCTGGTCGCTCGAGGTCGGGCCGAACTTCAGGTTCGGGTTGAGCCCGGTCCCGACGGCCTGCGAGCGCAGCCCGAGCGGGATCGTGATGTCGCCCGGCACGCCGGTGCCGCTGATGACGCCCTGCGCGTTGGCGCCGTAGCCCTGCACCGCCAGGCCCGAGCTGGGGTCGTAGAGCAGGCCGTTGGCGTTGAGCGAGAACGCCCCGTCGCGGGTGTAGACCGGCGAGCCGTTGGCGTTGGGGGCGCGCAGCACGAAGAAGCCGTCGCCGTTGATCGCGAGGTCGGTGTTGACCCCGGTCGTCTGCAGCCCGCCCTGGGCGAACACGGTGTCGATCGAGCCGGTCTTCACGCCCAGGCCGAGCTGCTGGCCGTTGATGCCGCCGCTGGTGTTGGTCGGCGCCGAGGCGAAGCTCTGGTTCTGGTAGAGCAGGTCCTGGAACGTCATACGCTGGCCCTTGTAGCCCGTCGTACCGACGTTGGCGATGTTGTTCGAGATCAGGTCGATCTGGTTCTGGTATGCGTTCAGACCAGACACGCCGACGAACAACGAGTCGAAAGCCATCTAGGCGACCTTTCGTGTCATCGAATCGCGAGGCTTCGTTCGGTCCGCCTCGCGCGAGAGCTCCACGACGTGGTCCGCTCCCGGGGTGATATGTGGTGTTTCGGTAGTTGGCGACAGAACCTAAAGGGTCGTCAGGGCCCCGTTCAGTCTATGATCGCGGCCGAGTCGATGTTGGTGAACACGTTCTCCTTCATGCTGTTCTGGTCGACCGCGGTGATCACGGTGCGATTGGTGATCGACACGACCATCGCCGTGTCGCGCATCATGAAGAGGCTCTGCTTGGCGCCCTTGGCGGCGGCTTTGTCGGCCATGGCGTTCATCTTGGCCACGTCCTCGGAGCTGAGCCGGATGTTGCGCGACTCGAGCCGCGCTTGGGCGTGGGCGGAGAACTTGAGCGGGGCGGCCGGCGCGCCGGTCGCGTGCAGGACGTCGCGGAACGAGCTCCCGCCGGTGGGCGGAATCTGGACCGGAACGCCGCGCGGGCGAACGGGGGCGACGGACGGCGGGATCTGCACCCCGCCGATCTTCGGGTCGGCCATCAGCCGATCGAGAGGATCGCGGAGGTCGGAATCTGCAGCGGCTGGCCCTTGCCGTCCACCAGCAGGTTGCCGCTCCCGTCGACCATGGTGAACTCCGGCGTGCCGTCGACGATCGAGATCGTCTTGACGGTGCCGCTGACCGTGATCGCGTTACCGTTGCCGTCGCTGGACTGCGCGGAGACCGTCTTGCCGATCAGGCCGGCGGACTGCATGACCGCGAAGTTGGACTGGAACGAGGCGAACGACGACTTGAGCTCGTTGGTCGACTGCACGGCGGAGAACTGCGCGAGCTGCGCGATCGACTGCGTGTCGTCCATCGGGCTGAGCGGGTCTTGGTTCTGGAGCTGGGTGGTCAGCAGCTTGAGGAAGGCGTCTTCCCCGAGCTGCTGGTCCAGCGTCGACGCCACCGGCGCGGACGTCTGGGGCTGGGTGATCAAGCTGTCGATCGGAAGTCCGGTCGATCCGCTGACACTGGACATGGTGGTACTCCCTTGGTGCGGGACGGGAATGGATCAGACGAGGTAGTCGTAGCCGCGCAGACCGCTGACCAGCGGCGGGCCGAAGCTGGGCGCCGCGAGCAGGCCGAGGTCGTCGACCGGCTCGTCCGGTTCGAGCGGCCCCAAGGCCCCGACCCGGCGCGGCACCGGGCCGCCCCAGGCGTGGTGGTTCTGCTCGCGCTGGCCGCCGAAGCCGCCCCCGGCCAGGCCGACGGTGAAGCTCTGGAGCTTCAGCCCGGCGTCGGCCAGGGTGCGCGCGAGCTGGG
>JASLGJ010000588.1 GCA_030150085.1 Candidatus Elarobacter sp.
GGACGAGCACCTGTGGTCGATCCTGCCCTTCTTCCACATCAACGCGCAGGCGTACTCGCTGATGACGGCGCTCGCCAACGGCTACCGGCTGACCGTCTCGGCGAAGTTCCGCGCCTCGACCTTCTGGCGCGACGCCGCCGCCCTGGGCGTCACGGAGGTGAACGCGATCGGCGCGATGGTCGCGATCCTGGCCCGCCAGCCGGAGGAGGCGTTCGTGCCGGGCGGCCTGCGCACGCTCTACGCCGCGCCCGCCCTGGAGCCCGGCGAGAACCGCGCGCTCGAGCGGCGCTTCGGGCTGCGCATCGTGACCGGCTTCGGGATGTCGGAGAACACCTTCGGCACGGTCGAGAGCGGCACGTCGCGCGCCAAGCGCTCCAGCATCGGCCGCCCGCGCGTCCACCCGGCGGGCGCGGTGCCCAACGAGATCCGCATCGTCTCCTTGGAAGGCGAGGTTCGGGCGCGCGGCGCGGTGGGCGAGCTGCAGTTCCGCAACGCCGCCGTCACGCCGGGCTACTGGAACGCGCCCGAGATCACCGCCCGCACGCTGCGGGACGGCTGGCTGCGCACCGGCGACGCGGGCTACGTCGACGAGGACGGCGACGTGGTGCTGGTCGGGCGCTACAAGGAGATGATCCGCCGGCGGGGCGAGAACGTCGCGCCGCGCGAGGTCGAGGACGCGCTCGAGCTGCACCCCGGCGTGCAGCAGGCCGCGGCGATCGGCGTGCCGTCGGCGCTCTCCGAGGAGGACGTGGTGGCGGCGGTGATCCGGGCCCCGGGCTCGGCCGCCGGCGAGGACGAGCTGCGCGCCTGGTGCGCCGCGCGCCTCGCGCCCTACAAGGTTCCGCTGCGCGTCCTGTTCGTCGACGCGTTCCCGCTCACCGCGACGATGCGCGTCGCCAAGGAACGGCTCAAGGCCGAGCTCCTGCCCCTGCTCTCCGAGGCACCCCGATGAATCCCGAACGGCCCGAACTGGCCAGCGTCACCCCGATCGCGCTCGAGCGCCAGCCGCGCATGAAGGAAGGCATCGTCGACCAGCTGCGCCGGCTGATCCTCGACGGCAGCCTCGCGCCCGGCACGGTGCTGCGCCAGGAGCACCTGGCCCGCCAGCTGCGCGTCAGCCGCACCCCGCTGCGCGAGGCGCTCGGCGCGCTCGAGCGCGAGGGCCTGGTGGTGTTCTCGCCGACCGGCACGGCCTCGGTGGTGGCGCTGGAGCTGGAGGACGCGCGCGAGATCCTCGACCTGCGCGAGATGGTCGACGGCCTGGCCGCGCGGCTGCTCGCCCAGCGCGGCCTGCCGCGCGAGGCGGACCGCGAGCTGAGCGCGCTGGCCAAGCGGATGCGCGCCTACGCGCCGGCCGACAAGCACCGCTACCTGGTCGCGAACGCCGACTTCCACGTCAAGATCGTCGAGGCGACGGGGCACGCCCGGCTGCAGCAGTTCATCCCGCTGGTGCGGATGTCGAGCGAAGTCGTCTACATGCGCCTGCAGAACCAGGGCCGGCGCCTGGCGCGCTCGGCCGTGGAGCACGGCGCGGTGCTCGACGCGATCCGCTCGGGCGACCCCGCCGCCGCCGAACGGCTGGCGCGCGAGCACGTTCGCAACGCCGCCGACCACTGGCTGAGCGAGCCCCGCGCCGCGCGCGCCGGCAAAGAAGGGCGCTGAGCGTGCCGTTCGTGCGCTGCGCGGACCTGGTGGTCCACTACGACCTGAGCGGCCCGGCGGACGCGCCGGTGGTGCTGTTCTCCAACTCGCTCGGCGCCACGGCCCACATGTGGGACGCCCAGCTTGAGGCCCTCGCGCGCTACCGCGTGCTGCGCTACGACACGCGCGGCCACGGCCTGACCAGCTCGGGCCCCGAGGACGGCGCGCGCGGGACGACGGTCGCGCGGCTCGCCGACGACGCGGCCGCGCTGCTCGACGCGCTGGGCATCGCGCGGGTGCGCTTCGCCGGGCTCTCGCTGGGCGGCATGATCGCGCAGCGCTTCGCCGCGGCGCACCCGGAGCGGGTCGAGGCGCTGGTGCTGTGCGCGACGGCGAGCCGGATCGGGACCGCGGAGAGCTGGAACCAGCGCATCGGCCTGGTCGAGCGCGAGGGGCTGGTCCCGGTCGTCGGGCCGGGGATGGAGCGCTGGTTCAGCCCGCGCACCCGGCGCGAGCGGCCCGAGTTGGTGGCCGGCTTCGCGACCATGCTCGGGCGCACGCCGCCGCTGGGCTACGCCGCGGGCTGCAAGGCCGTGCGCGACGGCGACCTGCGCCCCGACCTGGCCCGCATCCGCTGCCGCACGCTGGTCGTGGCGGGCGCGGACGACCCGGTGACGACGCCCGCCGACGGCGCCGCGCTGCGCGACGCCGTCGCCGGCGCGGAGCTGCTGGTGCTGAGCGACGCGGCCCACATGCTGTGCGCGGAGCGGCCGGACGCGTTCAACGCCGCGCTGCTGGCCTTTCTGGAGAGCTGACATGCCCGACTTCGAGACCGGCGCCGAACTCGCTGGAACCGCTCGCCGCGCGCAGGATGGCGACGCGCAGCTCGCGCGCGGGACGGCGACCCGCCGCGCGGTGCTGGGCGACGCGCACGTCGAGCGCTCGCAGGCCGCGGCGACGGACTTCACGCGCGACTTCCAGGAGTTCATCACCCGCTACGCCTGGGACGGGATCTGGAACCGCCCGGGGCTGGACCGCAAGACGCGCAGCATGCTGACCATCGCGATCACGGCGGCGCTCGGGCGCTGGGACGAGCTGGAGCTGCACGTCCGCGCCACGCCCAACACCGGCGTCACCCCCGCCGAGGTCAAGGAGATCCTGATGCAGGTCGGCGTCTACGCCGGCGTTCCGGCGGCCAACAGCGCGTTCCACCACGCCGCCGCCGCGTACCGCGAGCTGGAGGAGCAGGCATGACCGTGCGACCCGCCCCCTACGCGCCCGAACCCGCGGGCAGCCAGCCCGACAACGACTACCCGCCCTACGCCAGCACGATCAAGCGCCACCCGCTGCGCGCGCCGTTCGCGCTCCCGCACTCGCTCTCCGAGATCACCGGGCCGACGTTCGAGGACCTGTGGTGCGGGCCGAACGCGACCGACGTGTCGCGCGTGAACGGGCGCGAGGCGATGGGCCAGCGCATCATCCTGGCCGGGCGCGTGCTCGACGAGGACGGCCGCCCGGTGCGCGGCACGCTGGTCGAGCTGTGGCAGGCCAACGCGGCGGGGCGCTACCACCACGACGCCGACCAGCACGACGCGCCGCTCGACCCCAACTTCACCGGCAACGGCCAGGTGGTGACCGACGACGAGGGCCGCTGGCGCTTTCTGACCGTGCGGCCCGGCGCGTACCCCTGGCGCAACACCTACAACGCCTGGCGCCCGGCGCACGTCCACTTCTCGGTCTTCGGGCCGAGCTTCGCGACGAGGCTGATCACGCAGATGTACTTCCCCGGCGACCCGCTGCTGGAGACCGACCCGGTCTTCCACAGCATCCCCGACGCGGCCGCGCGCGCGCGCCTGATCTCGCGCTACGACGCGGACCTGAGCGAGGCGGAGTACGCGCTGGGCTACCGCTGGGACATCGTGCTGCGCGGCCGGCTCGAGACGCCCGCGGAGAGCCGCTGATGAAGCTGGTTCCGACCGCCTCGCAGACCATCGGCCCGTTCTTCCGCGAGGGCCTGACCCGCCCGACCTGGAGCGACCTCACCCGCGACGGCGCGCGCGGCGAAGCGGTGCGGATCGAAGGCACCGTGCGCGACGGCGACGGCGCGCCGGTCCCCGACGCGCTGCTCGAGATCTGGCAGGCCGACGAGCGCGGCCGCTACGCGCACCCCGAGGACGCTCCGCCGGTGGCCGGCGAGCGGCTCTTCCGCGGCTTCGGCCGAGCCTGCACCGATCCCGACGGGCGCTACTGGTTCCGCACGATCGTGCCGGGTCCGGTGGCAAGCGGCGCAGGCGGGGCGGCGGCGCAGGCGCCGCACGTCAACGTGTCCGTGTTCGCGCGCGGGCTGCTCAAGCGCGTCGTGACGCGCATCTACCTCTCCGACCATGCGAGTGAGAACGCGCGCGATCCGGTGCTGCTGTCGATTGCCGACGAAGCCGCGCGCCGCACGCTGGTCGCGCGGCGCGAGGAGCACGAGGGCGGCGTGCCGGTGTACCGCTTCGACGTCGTCCTGCAGGGCGAAGGCGAGACCGCCTTCTTCGCGCTCTGACGGTGGACGTCGGCGGCACGGCGCTCTACGGCGAGCTCTACGGCACCCGCGCCATGCGCGCGGTGTGGGCCTTGCCGCGCCGGCTGCGCGCGCTGCTCGACGTCGAGGTCGCGCTGGCCCGCGCGGAGGCCTCGGTCGGCGTGATTCCCGCCCCCGCGGCCGAGGCCATCGCGGCCGCGGCGAGCGATCTCGACCGCTTCGACGTAGACGCGCTCGTCGCGGGGACGGAGCACGTCGGCTACCCGGTGGTACCGCTCACCAAACAGCTCGCGCAGCTCGCCGGTCCGGAAGCGGGGCGCTACGTGCACTGGGGCGCGACCACCCAGGACGTCGTCGACAGCGCGACCGTGCTGCAGGTGCGCGAAGCGTTCGCGCTGCTCGACGCCGACCTGAGCGCGATGATCGAGGGGCTGGCGCGCCAGGCGCGCGCGCACCGC
>JASLGJ010000069.1 GCA_030150085.1 Candidatus Elarobacter sp.
CGTGAGCGAACGCCGTTTGATCAGCCACATCGACCTGCGGGTGCGCGAGCGCGACCGCGGGCTCGCGTTCTACGACGCGCTGCTGGGGGCGTTCGGGTTCGTGCGCGTCACGGCGCCGCCGTTCGGGCCCGACGAGCCGACCTGGCGGCGGCCGCACTGGCAGGCCAACGACGAGTTCTTCGGCTTCGTCGTCGATCCCGAGCTGGTGCCCAATCCGAACCGGCTGGCGTTCCAGGCCTACTCGCCCGCCGAGGTCGACCGCGCGACCGAGATCGCGCGCCGCGCGGGCGCCCGCGACGTCGACGGCCCCTCGGATTACGACGGCTACTACGCATCGTTCTTCGAGGATCCCGACGGCAACCGGCTCGAGATCTGCTTTCTCACCAAGCACCAGGGGCTGACCGGCGGCGCCTGACCCGAAGGGTCGTCCCCCATGCACCGAGCGCCGCGGGACGACCGCGGCACTCCACTCGCGCACCGGCTCGGCGCGCCGTGTTTACCGCGCCGACGTGATCTCGCTGACCAGCCGGTCCGCGTGGTACACCGTGCTCAGCGCCGCCAGCAGCGCGCGGCTGTCGAGCGAGACCGCGCGGTTGCGGACCGGGTCGTAGCCGTAGTCGCCGCCGAGCGAGTAGATGTTGCCGTCGAAGATCAGGCCCACGACCTCGCCGCGCGCGTTCACCAGCGGGCTGCCGGAGTTGCCGCCGATGATGTCGCTGGTGGTCGAGACGTTCATCGGCGTGCTCGGGTCGAGCGCCGACTTCGCGGCCAGCCACGAGGGCGGCAGCACGTAGGGGTCCGCGCCGCTGGCGCGCGCGAACAGCCCGCCGACCGTGGTGTACGGCGCGACGACCGTGCCCGCGGTGGTGGTGAAGCCCTTCACCGTGCCGTAGCTGACCCGCGGGCTGAAGGTCGCGTCGGGATCGACGCTGGTGCCGTAGACCGCGAAGCGGGCCCGCGCGATGCGCTCCGCGGCGGCGCGCGTGGGCGCCTCGACGCGGTCTTCCTCGGCCTTGCGGAGCGCGCGCAGGTCGGGATCGATCGCGCGCGCGTAGGCGATCAGCGGGTCGCTCGAGGCCGCGATCGCGGCGGCCCCGCCGTCGTAGAGCGCCTTGCGCACCGCGGGATCGCCCAGCTTCGTGCCGCTCACCAGCCGCTGCGCGACCTGGTCGGGCGAGTCGCGCCCGAGCAGCTCGACCACGAACGGGTCGTCGGTGCCGAGCGACTCGCGCGCCTTCGACAAGCCGAAGGCCAGCATGCGCCGCTCGAGCTCGGGATAGACCGGCCCCGGCGCGGCGATCTGGGCCGCCACCGCGACCAGGGCCTGGTCGGTGTACTCCGGCAGCCGGCTGCCGTTGGGCTTGGCGCGCTCCTGCGCGGCGCGCACCAGGGTCAGCGCGTCGCCCAGCAGCCCGCCCCGGAAGGCGCGCAGCCGGACCACGTTCTGGCCCGGCGCGAGCGCCAGCCGCACGGCTTGGAGGCGCGCGAGCTCGTCCCACGCGCCGGCGTCGGCGCGCAGCGCGGGACGGGCCGCGACCTGCGCCCGCAGCGCGCGCTCCTGCGCCAGCTTGGCGCCGAAGAAGGCCGGGTCGACCAGCGCCAGCCGCTGCCCGGTCGCGACCTTGTAGCCGTTCTCCAGGTAGAACAGCGTCTCGTGCGCCTCGCGCTGCTGCGCCGGGCCTTCGCGCGAGTACTCCTCGAGGATGCCGCGCAGCTCGGCGCTCTGCGCGCGCCGCGCCGGCAGGTCGTAGTCGCGCAGGTACGCCAGCTGCGCGGTGGTCAGCTCGCGCGCCGTGCTGCCGGGATTGCCGGCGGTGAAGACCAGCTCGCCGGCCCGCGAGCCGTTCGCGCTCCAGCGCAGGTAGTCGGGCGTGACCGCCGGCTTGCCGTTCTCGTACGCCCGCACCAGGCTCACGTCGTAGTCGAAGCGCGGGAAGTTGAAGTTGTCGGGATCGCCGCCGAACTGCGCGACCGAGAACTCCGGCACGAACGCCAGCCGCACGTCGGTGTAGCGCTTGTAGCGGTAGAGGTCGTACACCCCGCCGTGGTAGAGCGAGACGACGTCGCAGCGGACGGCCCGGCCGCCCCCGCACGACTGCTGCGCGCGGGCCTCGGCGGCGTGCAGCGCGGCGTTGGCCGCGGCGCCCGTCTTGCCCGCGGTGGCGGCCCGGATCGTGCGGGTGATGTCGTCGATGCGCACGAGCTGGTCGAGCTCGAAGGCCGGGCAAGCCCGCTCGTCCTCGGCCCGCTTGGCGAGGAAGCCGTCGTCGACGAGGCTCTGCTGGGGCGTCGAGAGCTGCTGCGCGCAGTCGACCACGCAGTGGTGGTTGGTCATCACCAGCCCCTGGGGCGAGACGAACGAGGCCGAGCAGCCGCCCGCGATGCGCAGCGACGAGCGCTGCAGGTGCCCCAGGAACGCGCTCGAGGGGCGGAAGCCGTACGCCTTGGCGACCTTGGCCGAGGGGAAGTTGTCGAACGTCCACATCCCCTCGTCGGCCGACGCCGCGCCTGGGGAGAACGATGCGAGGACGAGCGCGGCGAGCGCGAGGACGAGCGAGCGGGTCGAGCGCAAGACGTGTGCCTTCCGGAGAGCGCGGAATACCACGCGCGCTCTACCGTGTTCGGCAGCATCGCCCCTGCGGCAAACCGCGCGGAGGGCCTAGGGCTTCGCTTCCCCCTCGGAGTCGGCGGCGGGAGGCGGCTCGGGGATCGTCTCGCGCACGCCCAGCATGCGGTCCAGCAGGGCGTCCAGGCCGGGCGTCTTGCGGCGGTCGTGGGTGCGCCGTTCGCCCGTCTCGGGGTCGATGTGCACGTAGCTGCGGCGCGGGCCGCGGCGGCGGTCGAAGGCCGGTGGGCCGCTCGAGGCGGACCCGCTCTCCTCGTTGTCCATGCGTAGCTCCTTAGTCCAACTCAGCCGAACTCATGCTTGCCTCGTGCTCCGTACGGCTCGACGCTCCGAAGACCGCCCCGAACAGCGCCGCCAGCCCCGGGCGGCGCTTGCGGCGGTCGCTCCGGCGGCGGTCGAAGTCCACCGCTCCGCCCGGGTCGACCCGGCGCGGCCCCTTGCGGCGGTCGTGCGCCGGCGGACCCTCGTCCGCCCGGCGCTCCCCTTGCGCGTACTCCATCCCAGGATCATCGGCCGGCGGGCGGCGGAAATGAAGCCGCTTGCCCGCTCTCGGCGTTGGGCCGAAAGTCGCTTCAGCGCCGGGCGGTGCGCCGCTCGCTCGAGATCGCCCACACCAGCGCGACCAGCAGGAAGTTCGTCACCAGCGAGCTGCCGCCGTACGAGACGAACGGCAGGGTGATCCCGGTCAGCGGGAAGAGCCGCAGCACGCCCCCCACGATGATGACGATCTGGAACCCGAACACCGCCGCCAGGCCGGTCGCGAGCAGCTTGGCGTAGAGGTCGGGCTGGCGCCCCGCGACCCGGAACGCCCGCAGCACCACGGCCAGGAACACCAGCAGCAGCGCGATCGCCCCGATCGCTCCCCACTCCTCGCCGAAGGCGGCGTACACGTAGTCGGTCGCCACGTCGGGGATGTAGTCCGGCCGGCCGTGCCCGTAGCCGGTCCCGAACAGGCCCCCGTTGGCCAGCGAGAAGAGCGACTGCACGGCCTGGTAGCCCGCGCCCAGCGGGTCCTTGAAGGGATCTTTCCAGACCGCGATCCGGCGCTCGACGTAGGTGTAGTGGTTGGCCGCCCACCAGGCCGCCAGCACGAAGATGCCGGTCGCCCCGGCGACCAGGTCGATCCGCCGGGTCGCCACGTAGAGCATCGCCACGAAGGTCGCCAGCAGCAGCGCCGCCATGCCCAGGTCGCGCTCGAAGACCAGGATCGCCATCGAGACGCCCCAGCCCAGGAACAGCGGCCCCAGGTACTTGGCGTTGGCCCGCAGCGACCAGGGCTTGGTGCGCGCGATGACGTCGGCCGTGTCGGCCAGGTAGGCCGCCATGAACAGCACCACCAGCAGCTTGATGACCTCGACCGGCTCGAACTGCACCGGCCCCAGGCGAATCCACAGCCGCGCCCCGTTCACCTCCTGGCCGAACAGGGCCAGCGCCACGAACAGCCCGATCGCGGCCAGGATCCAGATGTACTTGTAGGCTGCGAGCACCCGGAAGCGGTCGAAGGCCGGCCCGGCCGCGACCGCCAGCAGCAGCGAGAAGGCCAGCCAGACGACCTGCTTGTGGGCCAGGTCGGGCTGCAGCCGGGCCACGATCGCCAGGCCGATCGCGGAGAGCACGATCGCCAGCGCGGGCAGGGTGTCGTCGCGGGTCACGCTCGCCGGGCGCAGGGCGGGCCAGGCCAGCGCGAGCGCGCCCAGCACGTAGGGCAGCCAGGCCGGGAGCAGCGCCTGGGGCGGCGCCAGGCGCAGGGTGAGGGCCGTCAGGGCGAGCGCCAGCACCATCGGCGCGCAGGCCTTGGCGCGGATCAGGACGGCGTCGTTCACGCCGGGGCGAACATCGCGTGCAGGATGAAGATCGCGACGATGGTGGCCGCGATCATCGCCGCCAGGCAGATCGCGCACTCGCGCACCGGCGGGCGCCGGCCGCGGCCCTCGCTGGGGAAGTCGGTCAGGGCCCGGCCGACGATCACCGTTCCGGCCCCGTCACCGCGGATGCCGGCGATGGCCAGCAGCTTGGCGGTCACGTCCTCGGAGGTCGCGCAGCCCTGCAGGGCCTCGGCGATCTCGTCGGGATCGAGCAGCTCGTGCAGCGCGCCGCTGGAGAGCACGAGCGCGTCGCCGCTCATCAGGCGCAGGTGCTCCAGCGACGGCTCGAGGGTCGGCTGGGTGCCGAGCACGCGGGTCAGCAGGCGCACCCCGTCGGAGAGCGTGTCGTCGACGGTCAGCGCGGCCAGCGTGCCCTCGCGGCCCAGGTAGGCCCGCGTCGCGCCGACGTGGCCCACGAAGGCGTGGTCGCCCACGATCAGGGCGGCGGTCAGCGAGGTGCCCGAGGCGACGTGGTCGTCGGTGCTGCCGGAGTGGGCGTAGACCCGCGCGTTGGCGGCGCTGAAGGCCGCGGCCAGGGCGCTGCGCGGGTCGCGCCGCTCGCTGCGCACGCGCCGCTTGAGGCTGTCGCGCACGGCTTGCGCGGCGACCTCGGGAGCCGAGCGCTCGCGCACCCGGCCGAAGCCGTGGGCGACCGCCAGCAGGACGATTCCCGGCGCCACGATCTCGGCGACGTAGGCTTCGTCACCGCCGCGTTGCGGAACGCCGGGCCGCGACCCGACCGCTATCTCCATGCTCCGACTCCTCGGAAGACGAGCGCTGCCGCTCCCACGCCGACCTCTTCGTCGGGCTCCAGCCGCCGCGGCGCGGTGACGGCCTGCCCGTCCACCGTGGTCCCGTTGCGGCTGCCCAAGTCTTCGACGTACACACCATCATCCCGCATTTCGATCCGCGCGTGCAAGCGGCTCACGCTGGGGTCGTCGAGCTTGAGGTCCGCGCTCGGCGAGCGCCCGACGAGGATGCGCCGCCCGAAGCGCAGGGTCTTGATCGTGCCGGCGTGCGCGACGGTCAGCTCGATCCCGGTCGGGATCGCGGCGTCGATCGTGCGCCGGGGCGGCGCGCCGCGCCGGTCGCGCACCAGCGCGACGTAGGCCACCAGCGCGCACGACAGGCCCAGCGTCGCCAGGCGCGGGTCGGTCACGGGATCACCACCTTGAGCGAGGTGTCGCCGACGGTCAAGGTCTGACCCGCTTCGAGCCGGCCCCGCCCGGTCACGCGCACGCCGTCGAGGTAGGTGCCGTTGGACGAGCCGACGTCCTCGACCGCCCAGCCCCCGCCCTCGGCCCGGATCGCGGCGTGGCGGCGCGAGGCCCGCGCGTCGCGCAGCACCAGCGTGTTGCCCTCGCCGCGCCCCAGGGTCAGGCCGTCGGCCAGCACCACCCGCGTCCCGTCGGGGCGCTCGAGCGCGAGCTCGGTCGCGCGCTCGTCGGCGACCGGCTGGATCGCCAGCGACCCGGCCACGATGTCGGAGTCCTCGTCGAGCACGACCCGCGGGGGATCGGACTCGGGCGGCAGCACCTCGCGCAGCATCGCGCTCCAGCGGCTCTCGAGGAAGTCGCGGTCGGGCGCCAGGCGGGCGTAGTCGGCCGGGTGGACGCGGACCAGGTACAGGTCGCCCGGCGAGGACTGCGCGGTGGCGACCAGCCGGCGCCCGATCTGGGCCGGCTCGAGCGCGCTCGGGAACACCCGCGCGAACGCGTCCTCGACCACGCGCGCGCAGGCCGACTCGATCCGAGCGAAGACGTTCACCGGCCGCGCTCCCGCGCGCCTGACGCAGTCGGCACGATCACGACGATACGCTTCGCGGGCTCTACCCCCTGGTGAGGCGCGCGACGTAGAAGCCGTCGCGCCCGTCGATGCCCGGCGGCACGAGCACGTCGCCCGCGGCGGTCAGGAACGGCCCGTAGCGCTCGGGAACCGGCGCGCGCGCGAAATCGCCGCGCTCGGCCAGGAACGCCTCGACCACGTCCTCGGCCTCGCGCCGGTCGGTCGAGCAGACCGCGTACACCAGCGCGCCGCCCGGCTTCACGCTGCCGGCCGCGGCGGCGATCAGCTTGCGCTGCACGGCCGCCATGCGGACCGGATCGTCGGGCTGCTTGCGCCAGCGCGCCTCGGGCTGGCGGCCGAGGATGCCCAGCCCCGAGCAGGGCGCGTCGAGCAGCACCGCGTCGGCGTCGGCGGCGGCCTGCATCTGCGTCGCGTCGGCGCGGACCAGCGCGACCGAGGCGACGTCGGCCTCGTCGAGCCGGGTCTGGGCTTGGGCGATCTTGCGCTCGTCGTCGTCGACGGCCAGGATCGTGCCCTGCTCGCGCATGCGGCCGGCGATCTGGAGCGTCTTGTTGCCCCGCCCGCTGCACAGCTCCACCACGCGCTGGCCCGGCCGCGGGTCGAGGATGTCGACCGGGAACGCGGCGGCCTCGGCGTGGAGGTGCCAGCGGTGCTGCGCCAGGCGCTCCAGCTCGCCCGCGGGCGCGCCCGGGTCGAGCACCAGCGCGTCGAGCGCGAACGGGCTGGGCGCGGCGGCGATGCCGGCCTCGGCCAGCGCGCGCTGCGCCTGGTCGCGGGTGGCGTGGCGCGGGTCGACCGTCAGGCCGACCGCGGCCGGGCCGTTGACGCCGGCCAGGATCGCGTCGAGCCGCTCGGGACCGAAGCGCTCGCGCCAGTGGTTGACGATCCAGGTCGGGAGCGAGACGCGGGTCGGCAGGTCGAGCTCGCGCGGCGGCTCGCTGGCGACCCGGCGCAGCACCGCGTTGACCAGCCCGGCGGTGCCCTTGTGGCCGTACTTGCGGGCCAGCCCGACGCTCTCGGACACCGCGGCGTAGGCTTCGACCCCGGACATGGCGCGCAGCTGGTAGGTGCCCAGGCGCAGGATCTCGGCGATCGGCTGGGGCAGCGACTTGGCCCGCTCGCCGACGTACGGCGCCAGCTCGTGGTCGAGGAAGCGCCGCATCTTGATCGCGCCGTAGGCCAGCTCGGTCGCGAAGGCCCGGTCGCGCGGCGCCAGCGCGCTCTTGCGCAAGCGGTAGTCGAGCGCCTCGCGCGCGCCCCGCGGCGGCGCCCCGAACACGTCGCGGCAGACCTGCAGCGCGACCTCGCGCGCGGTGGTGGCGACGGTGCTCATGCGTTCTCCCGCCCGGCCGCGGCGGCCTCGGCGGCGGGTGCGTGCTTGCGAAGCTGGTCGCGCAGCATCTGCGCGTAGCGCGCTCCGTGCATCGGTCCCTTTCCGGCCGGCACGACCTCGTCGAGCACGAGCCACGCGTCGCCGGCCTCGACGGCCGCGCTGCCGATCCCGCCCGGCCTCACCTCGGCCAGCACCAAGCGCCCGTGCTCGGGCTGAAAGACGGCATCGGGTACGAAACCGGCGCTCGCGGTCGCGGCGGCACGACTCGGCTCGGCGTCGTGCGGCGCGACGCGGCGCGGTTCGACGTGCACCGCGGCGAGCTTGAGCGTTTCGCCGCGCGCATCGGTCGCTCGCGCGAGCGGCTGCGGCGCCAGCGAGCGGACGAGGTTCGCCACCTCGCGCGCGGGCCGCGCCCAGTCCGCGATCAGGTCTTCCTTGCCCAGCGGTCGCGTCAGGGTGGCGGCGATCTCCGCTTCGGTGATGCCGAGCTCGCGCGCGACGTCGATCTGCGAGCGCGGCGCGAGCGTGCCGTCCGCGTAGCGCCGCAACGCTTCGACGAGCATGTCCGCGCCGCGCCGGGCGAGGCGGTCGTGCAGCTCGCCGTAGGTCTCGCCGGGGCCGAGCGGGGTGCGCTCCTGGAGCAGCACGTCGCCGGTGTCCATCCCGGCGTCCATGGCGATGATCGTCACCCCGGTCTCCGCGCGCCCGTCGCGGATGGCCGACTGGAGCGGCGTCGCGCCGCGGTAGAGCGGCAGCAGGCTGG
>JASLGJ010000091.1 GCA_030150085.1 Candidatus Elarobacter sp.
GACGGCGCGCCGCCCGCCGCGGGCGCGCTCTTCGCGCCGGCCGTCACGGCCGGGCGCAGCTCGCGCACGAACCAGTGCGCGATCGCGTGCAGGCGCAGCACGCGGCTGCGCGGCTTGCCGTCGCGCGACATCTCGTGCCCGGTGTCGGTGAAGCGCACGAACTCGGCGTCCAGATTGCCCAGCCGGCGCAGCGCGGTGAACATCTGCTCGCCCTGGTCGATCGGGCAGCGGTAGTCGCGCTCGCTGTGCTCGACCAGCAGCGCCGCGCGCACGTCCTTCGCGCGGCGCATGGGCGAGTTCTCGAACAGCGCGCGCCCGGCGTCGCGCGCGTAGTCGGTCTGCAGCTCCTGCTCCAGGAACCAGGCGATGTCGGAGGCCCCGATCTCGCTCACGAAGTCGTTCACCGCGCGCATCGACACGCCGGCCACGAAACGGTCGCTGTGCCCGAGCAGCCAGCTCGTCATGAAGCCGCCGTACGAGCCGCCCGCCACGCCCAGCCGCGCGCCGTCGAACGCGCCCTGCTCGAGCGCGCCGTCGAGGATGCGCAGCACGTCGGAGGCGTCCTTGCCGCCCCAGTCGCCCAGCGTGCCGTTCGCGTAGGCGTGGCCGTACGACTGCGAGCCGCGCGGGTTGCCGTAGGCGACCGCGATCCCGGCGCTCGCCAGCACCTGGAACTCCAGGAAGAACGTGAACCCGTAGGCGCCGTGCGGTCCGCCGTGGATCTCGAGCACCAGCGGCGGGCGCGCCTCGTTCGCGTTCGGCGGGAGCAGCAGCCAGCCGTCGAGCAGCGTGCCGTCGGCGGCGCGCGGGCGGTAGCGCAGCGGCGCGGCGACGCTCTTGCCGGCCAGCCAGGGGTTGCTGTCGGTCAGCGTGCGCTCCTCGCCGCCGGGCGCGAGCAGCGCGATCTCGCCCGGCACGGTCGCGGTCGAGTAGGCCAGCGCGAGCGTACCGTCCGCGCCGCAGTTGAACGCGTAGACGTGGCGCTCGCCGCCGGCCAGCACGCGCACCCCGCCGCCTTCGCGCGCGAACGCGCGCACGGAGGTGGTGCCTTCGTCGCAGACTTGCACCAGGATCTCGCGGTCGTCGGCGCTCCAGGCCGGCGCGCTCGAACCGGCGCGGCGCAAATCGCCCGCCAGGGAGTCGCCCACCGTGCGCCCCAGGTTCGCCGAGAGCGAGCGCGGCTCGCCGCCCTCGGCCGAGATCACCAGCAGCTCCTCGTCGAAGCGCCCGCCGCCGTCGTCGCCGTGCAGGTGGCCGAGGAAGGCGATCTCGCGCCCGTCGCGCGAGAACGCGGGCAGCGTGAGCGGGCCGGCGTTGCGGGTCAGCCGCCTCAGCGCGCCGCTCGCGGCATCGACCACGCAGATGTCGCGCAGCATGGCCGCCGTTTCGGGCGCGTCGATCTGCGCGGAGAACGCGATCCGCGTGCCGTCGGGCGACCAGCACGGCGAGGCGACGTCGAAGTCGCCGCGGGTGAGCTGCCGCGCCGCGCCGCCCGCCGCGCCGATCACGAACAGGTGCTTGCGCGTGCCGTCGAGCAGGCCGTCGGCGTCGCTCTTGAAGGGCAGCATGCGGATGTGCCGCGCCCCGCTCTTGGCGTCGTGGAAGGCGCGCGCCAGCTCGGGCTCGTGCGGCGCGGTGGCGACGAAGGCGAGCTGCGTGCCGTCGGGCGACCAGGCCAGCGCGGCGATCGCCGGATAGCTCTCGCCCAGCGGCACGGCCTCGCCGCCGTCGAGCCGCAGCACGGACAGACGCGCCCGACCCGCTTCGCGCTCGGCCACGAACGCCAGCGCCGCGCCGTCGGGCGCGAGGCGCGGCAGGCGGTCGTTCGGGCCGGCGGTGAGCGCGCGCTCGCCGCCGTCGCGCGCCACGCGCTGGATCGCGCCGCGCTTCTCGTCGGCCTCTCCGTCGAACCAGGCGCGGCGGTAGTAGACGGCGGAACCGTCGGGAGCGATCTGCGGGTCGGCGGGCAGGACGAGGCGGAGCAGATCGCTCGGTACGACAGGAGAGGGCATCGACGCCGGGCATTATGGTCGCGTGATGCGTCTTCCCTCATTTGCCGCCGGGCTGCTGCTCGGAGCGCTGCTCGCGAGCGGCGGCGCCGCGCGCGCCGACGAAGGCGACGTCGTCGTCCAGGCCGGCCACGAAGGCCGCCCCGCGAGCTGCGCGCCGCTGCACGTCAAAGCGTGCAACCTGGGCGCGGGCGCGGGCGGCGCGAGCGAGCGCGCCTGGACGCCGGTCGTCGCCGACGAGGCGACGCGCAAGCTGCGCGAGGCCGGCCTGACCGTGCTGCGCCGCCCGGCCGACTGGGCCGGGCACGACAGCGCGCGGGCGGCGGTGTTCCTCCACTTCGACGGCGCGGCGCCGTGCGCGAGCGGGGCGTCGCTCGGCTTTCCCGCCACCACCAGCCGCGCGTTCGTCGACGCCTGGGAGACGCCGTACCGGGCCTGGTTCCCGTTCCGCTTCGTGGGCGAGAACTTCACCGAGAACGAGCACGCCTACTACGGCTTTCGCAAGGTCGACGCGCCCGAGAAGATGCTGATCGAGTTCGGCGAGATCACCTGCCCCGCGCAGCGCGCCTGGCTCGAGCCGCGCCTGCGCGAGCTGGGCGACCGGCTCGCTGCGTTCCTGATCGAGCGGCTCGCGCGGTGAGGCGCGCGCTCTTCCTCGGCGGCGCGGCGGGC
>JASLGJ010000110.1 GCA_030150085.1 Candidatus Elarobacter sp.
TATCTCATCGGTGACGACGTGCTGCGCCCGGCGCAAGTGGTCGTCGCCAAATCCGCGTGAACTACAAAGACTACTACGCGATCCTCGGCGTGCCCAAGAACGCCGCCGAGAAAGACATCAAGAGCGCGTACCGCAAGCTCGCCCGCAAATGGCACCCGGACGCCAACCCGGACAAAGCGCGCGAGGCGGAAGAGAAGTTCAAGGACATCTCCGAGGCCTACGAGGTGCTCGGCGACGCCGAGAAGCGCCGCAAGTACGACGTGCTGGGCTCGGACTGGCAGAACGCGGCCCGCGCGGCCGAGCACCAGCGCACCTACCGCCAGACGGCGGGCGCGGGCGACCCGTTCGGGGGCAACTTCGGCGGCTTCCAGAGCGGCGGAACCGGGGCCGGCGGGGCGAGCGGCTTCTCGGACTTCTTCGACATGTTCTTCTCGGGCATCGGGCGCCGCTCGGCGGGCGGCTCGGGGTTCACCGGCGGCGGGCAGCCGGGCGAGGACCTCGAGTCGACGATCGAGCTCTCGCTGCACGACGCGTTCGAGGGCGGCAAGAAGTCGGTCACGCTGCAGGTCGAGGATCTGTGCCCGCGCTGCCACGGCAGCGGCACGGACCGCAACCGCATCTGCCCGCAGTGCCACGGCACCGGGCGGGTGCGCGAGACCAAGAAGTTCGACGTCACCGTGCCGCGCGGCGTGCGCGACGGCCAGCGCATCCGCCTGGCCGGCCAAGGCGCCAGCGGGGCGGGCGGCGGACCGCGCGGCGACCTGTACCTGGTCGTGCACCTGGCCGACGACCCGCGCTACGAGCGCAAGGGCGACGATCTCTATCTCGACCTCCCGGTGAGCGTCTACGACCTCGTGCTGGGCGGCGAGGTGCGGGTGCCGACCCCCAACGGCGACGTGACCATGACCGTCCCGGCCGGCACGCAGAACAACAAGCTGCTGCGCCTCTCGGGCAAGGGCATGCCCAAGCTCAAGGACGGCGGCTACGGCGACGAGTACGTGCGCCTGATCGGCCAGCTCCCCACCAACCTGACCGACAAGGAACAGAAGCTGTTCCGCGAGCTGGCCGGCCTGCGCAACGGCAAGAAATAGGCCCGGCGCGCTCGCCGAGCGACGCAACCCCGCCCGGCGAACGGCTGTAGTCGAAAGCACCATGAGCAGCAACGACACCTACGCCAGCCGCGAGATCCGGCTCGCCTCGCGCCCCACGGGCGAACCGACCGACGCGAACTTCGAGCTCGCGACCGCACCGGTCGGTCCGCCCGCGGAGGGCCAGGTGCTGGTGAAGAACGCGTTCGTCTCGGTCGAGCCGTACATGCGCGGGCGGATGAACGACGCCAAGTCGTACGTGCCGCCGTTCGCCATCGGCGAGCCGCTGCAGGGCGCCGCGGTCGGGACCGTGGTCGCCTCGCGCGCGGACGGCATTCCGGTCGGCGCGACCGTGCTGCACATGCTGGGCTGGCGCGAGTACGCGCTGCTCGACGCGAAGGCCGCGCGGGTGGTCGACACCGCCCACGTCGGGCCCGAGCAGTACCTCGGCGCGCTCGGCACGACCGGCCTCACCGCCTGGGTCGGCTTGAACGCGGTCGGCAAGGCGCAGGCCGGCGAGACGCTGTTCGTCTCGGCCGCGGCGGGCGCGGTCGGCTCGATGGCGGTGCAGCTCGCCAAGCGCCAGGGGCTGCGCGTGATCGGCTCGGCGAGCTCGCCCGAGAAGGCGCGCTTCGTGGTCGAGGAGCTGGGCGCGGACGCCGCGTTCGACTACCACGACGGCGCGCACGCCAAGCTGCGCGAGCTCGCGCCCGACGGGATCGACCTCTACTTCGACAACGTCGGCGGCACGCAGCTCGAAGCGGCGCTCGGCGCGACCCGCGACCACGCCCGCATCGTGCTGTGCGGCTCGATCTCGTCCTACAACGCCTCCGCGCCGCCGGCCGGACCGCGCAACCTGCACGTCGCGATCCAGCGCCGCCTGCGCCTGGAAGGCTTCATCGTCAGCGACCACTTCGCGCGCCTGGGCGAGTTCCTGGGCGAGGTCGCGCCGCTGGTCGCGCAGGGCGCCCTCAAGGCCCCGGTGACGTTCGTCGACGGCATCGAGAACGCGCCGCGCGCCTTCATGGACATCCTGCGCCCCAACACGAGCGTCGGCAAGGTCGTCGTCCGCCTGGCCTAGCCCCGGCTGGAGCGGAGCACCGTGGCAGCGTCGCACGGTGCTCCGCAGCGTGTCATGCTCCAGCCGCGCTCCTGAGCGCTACGGCGCCGCGACGAGCGGAGCCATCGCGTTCTCGGGGATGAACGACGCGATCTGCGCGGTGGCGGAGCCGCCGACGCCCGAGCGCGGCCACAAGTTCCACAGGTACGCGCCGGGGGCCAGGCCGGTCGAGGGCAGGAGCGCGGCGGGAACCGTCACCTCCAGCGTGTCGGGCGCGGTGAGCGTCACCGTGACGGGCTGCGCGGGCTGGCCGTTGAGCGCGTTGGCGGTGCCGGTGACGTTGCCCGTCGCGGGGTCCGCCGTGACCACCACGACCGCGTTGAACTTCACGTTGGGCTCGTCGGGGAACGGGGCGTTGGTCGCGCCGCCGCGGTCGAAGCCCCACACGAAGTAATTCGGCCCGTCGGTCAGCACCGGGCCGGCCATCCGCGCGTCGAGCACGATCGTCTGCGCGCTCGCGCTGTACTTCCCGCCCGCCGCGATCGCGTCGATCGCCGGGCGCTGCGGGCCGGTGTAGTCCTTGTAGAACACGCCCGCGGGCTGGACGAACTGGAACGGGGTGGCCGCGAGCGAGGGGGCCGAGGTGTCGCCGCCGCAGCCGGCGAGGCAGGCTGCAAGCGCGAAGGCCGTGGCGAACGATGCGGTGCGCATGGAGTCCTTTCGTG
>JASLGJ010000374.1 GCA_030150085.1 Candidatus Elarobacter sp.
CGACCACGCGCACCCGCTCGCGGTCGGCCTGCCGTTCGACTTCGAGGGCACGCCGAGCGCGCGCGTCGCGCTGCTCGACGGCGGGATCGGGGCCGGCATCGTGACCGACCGCTACTGGGCGCGCAAGCTCGGGCGGGCCAACACCGGGCACGCGGTCGCCGTCTCGGACACCGCCAGCGACGGGCCGCAGCCGCGCAACCTGGTCGTGATGCCGGGCAGCAAGAGCACCGCCCGGCTGATCGCCGAGACCGAGCGCGGGCTGCTGGTGAGCCGGCTGTGGTACGTCCGCAACGTCGACCAGCGCCAGACCATCGTGACCGGGATGACCCGCGACGGCACGTTCCTGATCGAGGACGGCAAGCTGACCCGCGGCGTGGCGAACATGCGCTTCAACCAGAGCATCCTCGCCGCGCTGAGCCGCGCCGAGCTCTCGGCCGAGCTGAGCCGCACCGCGCGCTACACCTACGGCATGGTGGTGCCGGCGGCCAAGATCGAGGACTTCCGCTTCACCAGCGGCACGGAGTTCTGAGCCCCGGCGGACGGGAGGGGGCCGAAAGGCGGGACGCGAACGGACGTTGGTCGCACCGTTCCCGAATAGCTCAGTTGGTAGAGCAGCTGACTGTTAATCAGCGGGTCGTTGGTTCGAGTCCAACTTCGGGAGCCACTTCGGAAAACCGCGCCGCAAGCGCGGTTTTTTCGTTCCCGCGCGGTGCGGGTCGGTCGGACCTCACGCCGTCTTGCTGTCGGGGCGCATGCGCAGGGACGCCATCGGCTGCGGTTCGTCTTTGGTGAACTGCGGGTCGGCATGGGGCGGGGCGGCCCAGCGGTCGAGCTCGTCGCGCAGCGATTCGGTGGCGTGGAGCGCGTCTTGCGGGCGGGGGTACGCGCTCAGGATCAAGTCCTCGTACGAGGCTTGCAGCGGCGCGCTCGCGAGCGGAGCGTAGCCGGTGCGCAAGCCGGTCAGCCAGCGGGTGATGGAGCCCATCGTGGCGCGGTAGCGAATCCAGCGGTGCTCGCGCCAAGCCGGTGCGTCCGGTCCGGCGGCGAACGCCGTCGCGAGCAGATCGCCCGCCGCGTCGCCGCGGTTCAGCAAGTCGTCGATCTTGCGGCGCGGCATGTTCAGGTTCAAGCCGCCCTCGCTCTCGGGCAGCCGGATGCCGACGGTGCGGGTGAGGTTGCCCGGCAGCGTGCCCAGCGACGTGTCCTGCCACGTGCGCATCGTGTCGACGATCGCGGTGGCGAAGCCGAGCAGATTGCCCAGCGTGCCCGCGCTGGTGAAGCGGTTCCACGGGTTCACCGTTCCGGGCGGCTTGGCGCTTTCGAGGAACGGGTGCGGGTCGTGCAACTGCGGGTCGGTGCCGAGCAGGTCGATCGCGAACGTCGGCCAGCGCGGGAGCGGGCTGTCGAACAGGTGGACCGGGAAATTGCTCGTCAGCCCGCCGTCGGAGAACCACACCGGCTGCATGCGACCCTTCAGGTCGGGCGCGTGCAGCGGCAGCGCGCAGAACAAGATCGGGAAGGCCATGCTCAGGCGCGCGGCGACGACGAGCGGCAAGGCGTGCGCGGCCGGCAGGCGGCAGTACGAAGCGTCGAGCGCGCTGACCGCGCCCCAGCGCTCGAGGTGCGCGACGACGTGCGCCGGGAAGAACCGCTGCATCTCGTCGCGGCGGAAGTAGAGCGGCGGGCGGTACTGCCCGCACGCGTCTTCGTCGGTCGACGGGTCGGCGAACAGCGCCGGGATCGCGTCGGGCGCGAAGGGCAGCTCGACCGGCCGCCCCAGGGTGAGACAGGTCGTGACCATCCGGAAGTCGATCGAGAGCTCGCCCTCAGCGGGCCGGTGCCACGGCGGTGAGGGCGCGTTCCACAGCTCGCCGAAGGTCAGCGGCTGCTCGCGCGGGCGCCCGGCGGCCTGCGCGATGCAGGCGTCGAGCCAGTCGGTCAGCGGCGGGGTCTGGGTCTTGGTCAGCGTCGTGGGGTCGGGGCTCTCGCCGCTCGCGAGCCGCGCTGCGAAGCGCCGCGCGGCCTGCGCGGCGTGACCGTGGCACCAGCCGAAATCGCGCTTGCGCCCGCCCAGCACGCCGACGAGCCGCACGGCGTACCACAGCGGCAGGCCCAGCGCGCTGAGCATCAGCCAGGCCAGCGCGGCCGCGACGATGCAGCGCGTCCATGCCCGCCCGTCCGCGGGCTGGATCAGGCCGAAGGATGCCAGCGCCGCGACGATCAGCGTGGCGAGCGGAAGCCACCAGTACGCCAGCAGCAGTGCGCCGGCCACGCTCAGCAGCTTGCGCCCGAACGACGCCGGGCCGGCGAGGTTCAGCGCGACCGCGAGCAGCGAACGGGCCGGCGCGTCGGCGGCGAAGAGCGCGCGCAGCGTGCCGTCGCGCTCGAGAAAGCCCGGCAGCCGCGCGAGCACGGCGTAGCCCTCGCCCGAGCCGGTCTGCCGGCGGCGGTATTCCGCCGCCGCGGCGAGCGAGGCGGCGAGCGCGCCGACCGACGTTCCGCCGATGTTCTTGAGCGCGTAGCAGGTCGCCAGGCGGCACAGCGCGGGCGGGTACACCAGCCCGCTGGTGACGCCGCCTTTCATGATCACGTCGCAGAACCGCGCGACCGCCGGGTCCTCGAACTCGCTCGCCGACCACGCCTTGCGCTGTGCCATGCGTCCCTCACCCTTCACGAGACGGCGGCCGGCCCCGCGCCGGCGTCTCCCGCCGCAACGCTTTCGGCGCGCGGCCCGAGCCCGCTTGCGCGTTCCCCGAGCCCGGGGCCGGGTCCCCGCCGCGCCGAACCTTCGGGCGGATGACGGGCTCGCGATGGCGCCGGTGAACGACCGCACGTTCGGGGAGCTGCTGCGCGAGCTGCGCTGCGCGGC